>JABDQU010000048.1 GCA_013042105.1 Boseongicola sp. | reverse complement strand
GCGCGCGCGATGATCACCGGCAAAAGCCGGATCATCGGCCTGCTCGTGGCCTATCTCGACAATCAGTTCTACCCCATAGCGCTTGAACGCCTTTCGGCCGCCTTGCAAGAACGCGGCTACCATATCCTTGTCTTCATGGCGAAAAACTCGACCGATGGGGTCGAAGAGATCGTGCAGGAACTGCTCGACTACCAGGTCGACGGCATCATCGCCGCCAGCGTGTCCGTCAACGGCGCGCTTGCCGAACGCTGTGCGGACGCAGGGATCCCGGTGGTCCTGTTCAACCGTGGACAGGATGGCTCGGGCCTGTCGACAGTCACCTCCGCCAACTTCGAAGGTGGCCGTAAAGTCGCCGATTTCCTCGCCGCCGGGGGCCACAAGCGTATCGCTCACATCGCGGGTTGGTCCGGCTCGTCCACGGGCCGCGATCGTCAACGCGGCTTTACCGAGGGCCTTGCCGCCCATGGACTTGAGCCCACCCACGTCATTGACGGCATGTATAACCGCGACACCGCCGCCGAAGCCGCGCGCCAACTCATGACCCTGCCCGAGCCTCCCGATGCGATCTTCGTCGGCAATGATCACATGGCTTTTGCCGTCATGGATGCCATTCGCGGCGACCTCGGCCTGTCGATCCCGGACGACGTCTCGATTGTCGGCTATGATGATGTGCCCCTTGCCGCATGGGCCGCCTACGACCTGACCACAGTGCGCCAGCCCGTGAACCGCATGGTCGAAGCTACGATTGAAACGCTTCTGGGCGAAATCGACTCTGTCGATCGCCCGGGCCAGAAAACCGCAATTGAAGGACCGCTCATCCTGCGCGGCTCCGCCAGAAAACCAATAGGACAAACGCCATGAAAGGCTTCTCGAACCGCTGGAAAGACTTCCCGGACTATATCATTGGCATCACGAAAGAGATCTGGGAAGACCGCGGTGTTGCGACCCTCGATCACTACTATTCCGATGATATTCCGGTCCGCTCGCCAATGGGCATCCAGCAGGGCAACGTTGTGGTCAAAGCCTCGACCATGGCCACGATCAACGAATTCCCCGACCGCGAGCTTCTGGGCGAAGACGTGATCTATTCGGACGATCCCGAACACGGGCTCTTGTCGTCCCATCGCCTGTTAACCAAGGCCACGCACACGCAAGACGGCCAGTTCGGCCCGGCCACCGGCAAGCACTGGGTTGTGCGGGTGATCGCAGATTGCGCAGCCAAAAATGACACGATCTACGATGAATGGCTGGTGCGCGACTACGGCGGGATCGTCCGCCAACTGGGCATGAACCCGCGCGACTATGCCGCCGGTCTGATTGAAAGCGAAGGCGGGGTGGCCGCTGCCAGCAAACCCTTCACCCCGGATATGGACGTTGAAGGCGCCTACAAAGGCCGCGGCAACGACAACGAATGGGGCATGAGCTATGCCAACTCGCTCCAGCGGATCATGGATCACGATTTCAACCATATCCTTGCCGACTGGGACCGTGCTGCCATCGGGGAATACCCCGGGGCGCAAACGGCCTTTGGGCGCGATGAAATGGTTAAATTCTGGGTCGGTCTCAGGTCATCGTTCCCCAACGCGACATTCAAAATCCACCACCAGATCGGCATGGACGGCGATATGCTCAGTCCCCGTGCTGCGATCCGCTGGTCACTTGATGGCGTGCACGAAGGGTGGGGGACTTTCGGCAGACCCACCGGTGCGCAAATCCACGTTTTCGGCATGAGCCACGCCGAGTTCGGCCCCTGGGGGCTGCGCCGTGAATTTGCGCTTTATGACGAAGTTGCGATCTGGAAACAGATCCTGATGGCCGAAGGGTGAATGCAAAGAGATCATGTTGCGCCGGCTTTGCCGTCGCGAGGGGGAGGGGGCCAAGCCCCCTCTTGGCCTTTGGCCAATTCACCCCCGGGATATTTTTGCCAAAAAGAAAGACAAGCGTCGCAAGACCGCTTTAAAAAAGGAATATTGGGATGCCAGTAAAGCCACAAATTGTCCGCTACGGCGAGCTTCAGCCGTGCAAAACTGCCTTTATCGACGCTCACACGCCGGGCTCGGATCAAAAGGAGAACTTCACAATCATAGGTGGGGGTGTTTCGGAGAGTCCTGACCAGCATGTCCATATTGCCGATCCCATTGGTTTTAATATCGGGGCAGCCGGTCAGCCCCCGAAGTGCCGTAACTCGCTGCATTCTCATCGCACCGCGGAAGTCTTTTTTGTCGCAAAGGGCCGCTGGCGGTTTTTCTGGGGTCGGTGGGGCGATGCGGGCGAGGTGACGCTGGAAGAGGGCGACATTTTCAACATTCCGACCGGCATTTTCCGCGGTTTTGAGAACATCGGCACCGATTACGGAATGATCATGGCCGTTCTCGGGGGCGACGACGCTGGCGGAGGTGTCATCTGGGCGCCGCAGGTCATCACGGATGCCGCCGAGCATGGGTTGGTTCTGTCCGAAAAGGGCAAGCTTTACGATACGAAGAAAGGCGAAAGCCTTCCCGATGGTGTAAAGCCGATGCCGCTTCTCAGCGATGAAGAGCTGGCCGCGTTCCCTGAACCCACGACGCAGGATGTCGTTCCACATTACGTCGCGCGCTATTGGGACATGATGGCTTTGGCCGACAATCAGCCCGCGAAGGTGATCGGCGAAGAGGCCATGTTGCGCGACAAGCCCGGCTTTGAGGTTGAGTTCCTCACACGCGGCTCGATCCCGGATGTCCCCTATAAAGTTGAGGCAAACGAAGTTCTGATGCCAGTGCGCGGTCACTGGCACGCGGATGTCGATGGCGGTGCGAACATCCTCGCGCCCGGCGACACCTGTCTTGTCAAACCCGGCACATCTTTGCGCTTGGCACCCTCGATGACCGGCGAAGCCAGCCTCTATCGCATTCGTGCAACCGATGATCCTGCGGGACTCACATGGACACCCTAGTCTTCGACGGCCACAATGATGTGCTTTCGCGTCTTTGGGGCGGCATGGTCGACCCGGTCGCCGAATTCGCCGGCACGAACGGCCATGTGAACGTCCCTAATTGCGCAAAAGGCGGCATGAAGGCCGGGTTTTTCGCGATCTACTCGCCGATGAACCGGGCTGTATTCGACTTTGCGAACTTCGATCCCGCGATATTCGATATGCCGATGCCGCCCATGCTGGACGAGGGCGTCGCGCTTACCTCGGCCATTGGACAAGCGGCGATCGCGCGCAAATTGCACGATGCGGGCCAGATCGAGATCGTCACCGATGCGCCTTCGCTTGCGCGCACCTTCATCGCCGATCCTATTGCCTGCATTCTTCACCTTGAAGGTGCGGATTGCATCGGGCCGGACCTGTTGGCCCTCGACGCGCTCTACGCGCTGGGCCTGCGCTCGCTCGGGATCGTCTGGTCGCGCCCAACGATTTTCGGCGACGGCGTGCCCTTTGGCCTTGGCCGCGACGGCGACACCGGGCCGGGCCTCACGGACGACGGCAAACGTCTTGTTGCCTGCTGCAAAGAGCTGGGCATTGTTGTCGACACCTCTCACCTCACGATGAAAGGCTTCTGGGACGTCGCCGAAGCCGGTGTCCCCCTTGTCGCCACACATTCCAACGCCTGTGCTGTCCTGAACACCACACGCAATCTTACCGACGACCAGCTGCGGCTGATCGGCGAAACCGGCGGTATAGCCGGTCTGAACTTCGGCACCATTTTCCTGACCGTCGAGGCCTGGAAAACCGGTAAGGCGCCCTTGGACGCCTGTATCAAACACCTCGCCCATATGGTCGAGATCGCGGGCGAGGATCACGTCGCCATTGGGTCCGACTTTGACGGCGCGCCCTTGCCGGACGGCATGAATTCCGCCGCTGACCTGCCCAAGCTGGTGCAAGCCATGACTGACGCCGGGTTCGGCCAAACCCTGATCGCCAAGATCACGCATGAGAACTGGCTTGCACATCTTGGACGCCACTTTGACAATAAAACGTAACGAAACCCTAAATAGGCGCACGGTCGCACCGACGTGATACCGACGTCAAACCGACGCGATACCGACACGCTAAAAAACCCGAACGGAGCCCGCCCATGACCATCTTGTCCACCCACGTTGGAAGCCTTCCGCGCAGTCAGGAGGTCGTCGATCAGATCTTCGCCCGCGAGCGCAAAGAACCCTATGATACCAACACCTTCGACCAGATCATGACCGATCACGTCGACATGCTTGTGCGCCGTCAGAAAGAGGCCGGGATCGACATTGTCAGCGACGGTGAGACCTCGAAAATCTCGTATGCTACCTACGTGAAGGATCGCTATACGGGCTTTGACGGAGACAGCCCAAGAAACGCGCCCGCAGACTTAAAATTGTATCCATCTTTTCTCGAACGCCTCGCAAATGACGGCGGCACACCGAAGTACGCGCGCCCTATGTGCGTGGGCGAAGTCACCTCAAAAGGGCAGGGCGAGTTGGAAAAAGACATCGCCAACCTCAAGGGCGCGATGGCCAAGCACGGGGTCAAGCGCGGTTTCATGAATGCAGCGTCCCCCGGCGTTATCTCGCTGTTTTTGCAAAATGATTACTACAAAACCCGTGACGCCTATCTCGCCGCGCTCGCCGATGCGATGAAGGCGGAATACGAAACAATCGTCGCCTCCGGTCTCGATCTTCAGCTTGATTGTCCTGACCTCGCGCTGTCTCGTCATATGTTGTTTACCGATTTGTCGGATGATGAGTTCGTCAAGGTCGCCGCTGCCCATGTTGAGGCGCTCAATCACGCGCTTTCAGACGTGCCGCAGGACAAAGTGCGCATCCACATTTGCTGGGGCAACTACGAAGGCCCCCACGTCTGCGATATCGACATGGCCAAAATGTTCGACACGCTGATGTCCGCCAAGGCGCGCTATACGCTCTTTGAAACGTCGAACCCGCGCCACGGCCACGAATGGACCGTTTTCCGCGACCGCAAAAGCGATATTCCTGACGACAAAGTCCTTGTTCCGGGCGTTGTCGATACCACCACCAACTTTGTCGAGCATCCCGATCTTGTCCGGCAACGTGTTGAAAGATTTGTAGAAATTGTCGGTGCGGACCGTGTCATAGCAGGTTCCGATTGCGGTTTCGGAACCTTCGCGGGCTTCGGTGCGGTTGACCCTGAAATTGCATGGGCCAAACTGGAAACGCTCGCCAAAGGGGCAAAAGCCGCCGGATGAAACCGCTTGTCCTGATCCCCGGATTCATGTGTGACGGACGTCTGTTCGAGCCGCAAATCCAGGGCGTGCACAAAACCCATGATGTGACCGTCGCGATTCCGACCGAATCGACCTTGCCCGATATGGCGGCCCGCATTCTGGATGACGTGCCGGGCAAGTTCGCGCTCGGGGGCCTTTCGATGGGGGGTATTCTGGCGATGGAAATCCTCCGTCAGGCCCCGGACCGGATCACCCATCTGGCCCTCATGGACACCACCCCGCTTGCTGATGCGCCCGCGAACTTTGCCATCCGCACCCGCCAGATTTCTGAAGTGCACGCAGGGCAGCTCGAAACCGTCATGCGGGACGAGCTAAAGCCTGCTTATCTTGTTGATAGTCCGAGAAAATCCGCGATCATGGATACCTGCATGTCGATGGCCAAAAGCCTTGGCCCAGATGTCTTCGAGGCGCAGTCTCTTGCCCTTCGTGACCGCGCGGACCTGCAAGCGTCTCTCGCCAACGCCCCCGAAAAAACCCTCATTCTCTACGGTGCCGAAGACCGTCTCTGCCCACCAGAACGCCACCATCTGATGCACAGTCTCGCGCCCCACAGCACGCTCGTTGAGATTGAAAAGGCAGGTCACCTGCCAACGCTCGAACGGCCTCTTACGACAACGTCCGCAATCCAGAACTGGCTCGCCTGACCTCGGCCCCACGGTCTGAAATGTCGTTTTTAGAATAGTATTGGACATAATTGTCTAGTCTTCGACCCGGAACTCCCCCACGCTCTTGTCAAAAGCACCTAAGCGTGAAGGGTCACACATGAAATCGCATTATCGGGTCGTCGTCATCGGCGGCGGAGTCGTCGGAAGCTCAGTCCTATATCACCTCGCTAAATTCGGCTGGAGCGATGTCGTCATGCTCGAACGTCGCCGTCTCGCCTCCGGCTCAAGCTGGCACGCGGCAGGCGGCATTCACGCCCTCAACGCCGACCCGAACATGGCAGCCCTTCAGGCCTACACAATCGACCTTCTCTCCGAGATTGAAGAAGAATCCGGCCAGAACATCGGCCTCCACATGACCGGCGGTCTCACCCTTGCAGGCACGCCCGAACGCTGGGAATGGCTGCAGGCGAACTATCGCATTTTCCAGTCGATCGGCATCAACGACTGCGAATTGATGACCCCCGAACAAGCCCAGGAACGCTGCCCCATCATGTCCACTGACGGCGTTTTAGGCGCAATGTGGGCCGACCGGGAAGGCTACATCGACACAACCGGCACCGTGCAAGCCTATGCCACGGCTGCAAAAAAGCGCGGCGCGGAATACTACGAAGAAACCAAGGTCGAAAGCCTCACACAGACAAAAGATGGCTGGGAAGTCGTCACCGACAAAGGCACCATCACCTGCGAACACGTGGTTAACGCCGCCGGTCTCTGGGCCAAGCAGGTCGGTCGCATGGCCGGCATCGAACTTCCCGTCTCGCCTCTAAAACACCACTACCTCATCACCGACACCGTCCCCGAAGTCGCCGCAGCCGACTTTGAGATGCCGATGACCGTCGACCTCGAAGGCTTCACCTACATGCGGCAGGACCAGAAAGGCATTCTCGTCGGCATCTACGAAATTGAGCACGAACACTGGGCCATGGACGGCGCCCCCTGGGGCTACGGCGAGGAACTCTTTCAGGAACAACTCGACCGCATCGAGAACGAACTGACCCTCGGTTTCGAACGTTACCCCGCGATCCAGGACGTAGGCATCAAGACATGGGTTAACGGCGCCTTCACCTTCTCCCCCGACGGCAACCCGCTCGTCGGCCCTGTCCCCGGCAAACGCGGCTATTGGTCCGCCTGCGCCGTCATGGCGGGCTTCCTCCAAGGCGGCGGCGTCGGCAAATCGCTCGCCGAATGGATGATCCACGGCGAACCCGAAGCCGACGTCTGGTCCATGGATGTCGCAAGATACGGAAAGTTTGCCGAAAATCGTCAATACATTAAGGAAACAACCGGCCAGTTCTACTCACGCCGCTTCGTGATGTCCTACCCGAACGAACAACTCCCTGCAGGCCGCCCCCTCAAAATGGCCCCGGCACATGACGCCATGACCGAAGCAGGGTGCCGCTGGGGCGTGTCATGGGACCTTGAAACCCCGCTTTACTTCGCGCCTTCCAAGGACTTCGAAGAAAACCTCACCCTCAAACGTTCCAACGCCCACGACATCGTCGGCGCCGAATGCCAAAACGCCCGAGACAACGTCGGCATGGTGGATATGACGGCGGTTTCGCGTTTCGAAGTCTCCGGGCCAAACGCCGAGGCATGGCTCAATACTCTTCTGGCCACCAAACTACCGGCACCGGGCCGCGCGCGTCTCGGCGTCATGCTCTCGCCCGAAGGTCGCCTGAAGGGTGACCTCACGATCCTGAACTGGGGCGACGGAACCTTGTGGATCATGGGGTCTTATAACCTTCGCACATGGCACATGCGCTGGTTCATGGATCACATCCGGGACGGCGTTTCGATCACAGATCTGGGCGAAGACACTGCCGCTTTCGCGCTTACGGGACCCAACAGTCGCAAGGTTCTCCAAAAGCTCGTTCATGACGAAATTACTCTGCCGTTCCTTGGTTGCGCCGAGATGGATGTGGGTCTGGTGTCCGCAAAAGTGGCCCGCATGTCGGTTGCCGGAGAACTGGGTTTCGAGATCAACTGCCGCATGGGCGATCACGTCAAACTCCGCCGTATCCTATTGGAAGCAGGGGCAGAATTTGGCCTGAAAGAGTATGGGTTCAATACCATGAACTCGCTGCGACTCGAAAAATCCTTTGGCATCTGGTCCGCAGAATTCACCCAGGATCGCACCCCGGCCATGACCGGCATGGACCGCTGGATTGCCTGGGACAAAGGTGACTTCATCGGTCGTGAAGCCGCCCTCGCGGAACGCGATGGTGGCGGCCCTGCGCAGAAACTCGTTACCCTTGAAATTGACGCTGACGACGCCGACGCCAGTGGTTACGAGCCGGTCTGGTCAGGCGATGAACTGGTCGGCTTCGTCACGTCCGGCGGCTATGGCCATACCGTGAAAAAATCGATCGCCATGGCCTTGATCAACGTCGATCAAACAGCGGAAGGCACGTCCCTAAAGGTCCACGTCGTTGGCAAGGAACGCGCCGCCAAAGTCATCGCATCTTCGCCCTACGATCCAACCGGCCAAGCGATGCGCGGATGAGCGACCCCGCACCACACGCGCGACCAAAACGGCGGGGAAGGGGTGCCCCGCCTGCCATCACGCGCGAGGTCAATTATCGCAACCTGAAAAACCCGTTCCCGCCTATGAAGGTCTTCAGCGACGACCGCATTGTTGCAATGCACGAGGCGGCGCTGGATGTGCTCGAAAACCTCGGCATCCGTGTCCTTCTTCCCGATGCGCGCGACCACTTCACCCGATCTGGTGCAAGCCTCAAAGACGACGACATGATCCACATCGGCCGTGACATGGTCGAAGCCGCCCTGGCCAGCGCGCCGAAGTCGATCCACGCTCACGGCGCAATCCCCAAGCGTGATGTCATTCTGGAGCCCGGCAGCATCGTCTTCCAACCCGGCGCAGGCGCGCCCCATGCCACCGATTGCACCCGCGGCCGTCGCCCCGGAACAGCCAGCGACTTTCGCGATCTCACACGGCTGACCCAGCACTTCGACGTCCTGCAAATGGTTCCACCGCTGATCGAACCGCAAGACGTTCCCACAAACGTCCGTCACTACATGACAATGGAGGCGCAACTCACGCTCTCTGACAAACTCCCTTTCATCTTCTCACGCGGCACCCCGCAGGTAGAACAATCCTTTGAAATCCTGCGCGATTTCCGCGGCCTTTCCGACGATCAATTCCACAACTCGGTTCACTCCTACACAATCATCAACACCAACTCCCCGCGCCAGCTCGACATTCCCATGGCCCAGGGCCTGATCGACTTCGCGCGGGCCGGTCAGGTGTCGATTGTCACGCCCTTTACGCTCATGGGCGCCATGGCCCCGATCACCGTCGCAGGCGCAATCACTCTCAGTCACGCCGAAGCGCTGGCCGCGATCACGCTCACGCAGCTCGTGCGTCCGAGCGCTCCGGTGCTCTACGGCACCTTCACCTCGAACGTCGATATGAAGTCCGGCGCGCCTGCGTTTGGCACACCAGAGCATTTCAAAGCCTCCCTCGCCGCCGGACAAATGGCGCGCCTCATAGGTCTGCCGTGGCGTTCGGCAGCCGGAAGCGCTGCCAACACATCCGACGTGCAGGCGGCGGGCGAGACCCAGTTCGGCCTTTGGGGCTGTCTCATGGCCGGGGCGACGGTCACGATACATGCGGCGGGCTGGCTCGAAGGGGGTCTAACGGTGAGTTATGAAAAACTAATTACCGATATTGAGATCTTGCAGATGGTTGCTGAACTTTGCGCCGAAACACCTGCGACCGACGCCGAAATTGGTCTCGATGCCCTCGCCGAAGTCGCCCCCGGTGGCCACTTCTTTGCCGCCGGGCAAACCATGTCGCGCTACCAGACCGAGTTCTACCAACCGTTCGCTGCCGACTGGTCAAACTTCGGCACATGGTCCGAAAACGGCAGCATCGACGCCACAACCCGCGCCACCGACATCTGGCAGCGTATCCTGAATGAAGAAAAAGGCCCCGATATCGACCCCAACCAACAAGCTGCTCTCCACGACTATATCGCCAAGCAAACCGCCAGGGGCGGCGCGGAACCGGTGAGCTAAATGGCCCAACCCATCCCCCTCCACCGCGACGACCCCTCAAAGGCACCGCTCGTCGGTAACGTCAAAGTCACGCGTCAGGACTGGCTCAACGTCGCCAAGGATATTCTCATTTCCGATGGCATCGAACAGGTGAAAATCCTGCCCATGAGCGACCGTCTCGGCGTATCACGATCCTCGTTCTACTGGTACTTCAAATCTCGCCAGGATCTCCTCGATGCACTGCTTGACCACTGGCAGAAAACCAACACCGCTGCGCTTGTCGCCAAGGCGTCGGCACCGTCCAAGTCCATCACAGACGCCGTCAACCAAGTCTTCCACTGCGTTGTAAATCCAGATATTTTCTCGATCCCCTTCGATTTTGCCGTCCGCGATTGGGCGCGGCGCTCCGACAAGGTTCGCGCCGTCCTTCACGCTTCGGAAGACATCCGCATCGCGGCCATCCAGGCCATGTTCGAGCGCCACGACTACCCGGAAATCGAAGCCCTCACACGCGCGCGCATCCTTTATTACATGCAAAACGGCTATAACGACGCCGACCTGCAAGAACCCCTTGAACACCGTATGAAAATGGTGCCGCATTACCTTTACGGCTTCACCGGCCGCCACGCGCCACAACACGAAATTGACGACTTCCGCGCCTATTGTCAGGCCATTCAGACCGGAGAAACACCATGAGCACACCCATCGACGCAATCATCATCGGCACCGGCGTGATCGGCACGGCCACCGCTTTCGAGATGGCAAAAGCAGGCTACAAAACGCTCTCTCTCGACCGCAACACACAGATCGGCCACGGCTCGACCGCCGGCTCCTGTGCCATCATCCGCATGCACTATTCCACCTTCGACGGCACCGCCTTCGCATGGGAAGGCTACCATTACTGGCGTGACTGGAAAGACTATCTGGGCCTGCCAGAAACCGAAGAACTGGCGCAATTCAAGGAATGCGGCTGCCTCGTGATGAAAACCGCAGGCAACGATCACCTTGTCAAACACATGGAAAATTCCGCCGCGCTGGATTGCCCCTTCGAAGAATGGGGTCCCGACCAGATCAAAGATCGCCTGCCGGTCTACGAACTTCAAAGCTACACACCGCCGAAACGTCAGGATCAACCGGGCTTCGGCGAACCAAACGGCGATCAAATCCGAGGCGGCGTCTACTGGCCCCACGCGGGCTATGTCACCGACCCGGCACTGTCATCTCAAAACCTCGCCGCAGCGGCCCGTCAGCAGGGCGCCGCCTTCCGCATGGGCGTTGAAGTCGCTGAAATCCTGCGGGAAAACGGTCGTGTCAAAGGGGTGAAACTCGCCGACGGCGAGGAAATCCATGCCCCAATCGTGATCAACGTCGCTGGCCCCGGTTCCGCAATTGTCAACGAAATGGCGGGTGTCACCGATGAGATGACCATCAAGACCCGCCCTCTGCGCCAGGAAGTCGTCCACGTTCCGTCCCCCGAAGGGTTCAACTTCGAAGAAAACGGCACCATCGTTTCAGACAGCGATATCGCGCTTTATTGTCGTCCCGAGCAGGGCAACAACATCCTCGTCGGTTCAGAGGACCCTGAATGCGACCCCCATTACTGGACTGAAAACGACACTGACTATGACCGCGATTTCACCGATCAATGGACCACCCAGGCTTTGCGGTATGGTCAACGCGTGCCGACCCTCGGCATCCCTTCCAAAATGCGCGGCGTCGTCGATCTTTACGATGCCTCGACCGACTGGATCCCGATCTACGACAAGACCAGCGTCGCGGGCTACTACATGGCCTGTGGCACCAGCGGCAACCAATACAAAAACGCGCCCATCGCAGGCAAGATGATGGCCGCGCTTGTTGCCTATTGCGAGGCAGGGAACGATCACGATACCGATCCGCTGACCTTCACGCTTCCTTACATCGGCAAAGACATCAACGTCGGTTTCTACTCTCGCAAACGTCCGATCAACGAAGAATCGAGCTTTTCCGTGCTCGGCTGATCGACCGAAACAACTGGCAGATCACCTGCGTGCCCCTCAAGGTAAACAAACCCGTTTCCTTGCAGGGTCACGCGGCCATCGTTCAAATCGCCTTTGGTCGCGAAACCCACCGAAACGTCGCCAGTCACCTCAACGACACGCACCTCGGGCGAAAGGTTGAACACACAGGTCAAGGCCCGCTCTCCCAGAACCCGTCGAAACGCCAGCACCGGTTCGCCGACGTCCAGGAACGTCGTCCGCCCACGCCGCAGCACGTCCGACCCCCGCCGATACGCCAACACCTGGCGGTAATGCTCCAGAACCGAGCCATCGCCCTGACCCGAAACCGCACGCTCCCACTGAGGCGCCTTCACCGGCAACCACGGTGTCGCCTCGGTAAAGCCTCCGTGGTCTGCCTGCGTGTCCCAAACCATTGGTGTGCGACAGCCATCGCGCCCTTTCACGTCGGGCCAGAACCGCAACCCCGGCGGATCGGTCAGCTCATGATACTCCATCTCCGTCTGCTCAAGACCCAACTCCTCGCCCTGATAAATTCCAATCGTTCCTTCAAACGCCGCCAGTATTCCAATCGACAGCTTCGCCAGACTGTCCGTATCCACACCATGCGCTGCCCAACGCGTGACGTGCCGCTCCACATCGTGGTTCGAGAACGACCATTTCGGCCAACCATCCGGTGCCGCCTCAAAAAACGCTTCTTGCGTCGTGCGGAAATGCTCCGCCGAGAACTTCGGCCCCAAAAGGTCGAACGAATACGCCATCTGCAAACGATCCGACCCGCGCGTGTAGTCCGCCATCACCTGCATCGAGCGCTGCGATTCGCCCACTTCCCCGACCATAGCGCGATCACCATACTGATCGGTTAACGCGCGAAGCCGCTGCAAAAACGCAATGTTTTCAGGCTGCGTCTTGTCATACAGATGCTCCTGCATCTCATAGGTGTCATCGCCCAACGCGTTGCTTCCCGCAGGGCGCGCAGGGTTATTTCTCAACTCTTGATCGTGGAAATAATAGTTCACCGTATCAAGTCGAAACCCGTCCACACCGCGCTCCAGCCAGAACCGTTTCGTCTCGATCAGATAGTCCTGAACGTCCGGGTTATGCATGTTGAAATCGGGCTGATCGGACAGGAAATTGTGCATGTAATACTGCCCGCGCCGCGGCTCATAGGTCCATGCAGGCCCGCCAAAATGCGACAACCAATTCGTCGGCGCTGTCCCGTCCGGTGACGGGTCCGCCCAAACATACCAATCTGCTTTTTCATTATCACGAGACGCCCGGCTGATCTCGAAAAACGGATGTTTGACCGAGGAATGCGAGATCACCTGATCCAGAATGACCTTAAGTTCCAGGTCATGCGCCCGCGCAATCAGCGCGTCGAAATCCTCCAACGTGCCAAACAGCGGATCAATGTCTGTATAATTTGAAACATCATACCCCATATCCGCCATCGGAGAGGTAAAGATCGGACTGAGCCAGATCGCATCCGCCCCCAGTTCAGCCACGTGATCCAGTCGTCGCGTGATCCCCTTCAAATCGCCAACGCCGTCGCCATTGTCGTCCTGAAAAGATCGCGGATAGATCTGATAAACCACCGCGCCGCGCCACCATTCCTGAGCCAATTTGCTCTCCCTTTTTCGTAAACGAGCCGTAAATCCCCCGAACGGGCGCACCGACGTGATTCCGACGTTATACCGACGTGATACCGACGTGCCAGATCAGACGTTTTTGGGTGTCAGCCGCGCCGTGGTCGTTAACGCTTCTGAAGAAACCCTTAAGTCCAGGATCGCCGGTGTGCCTGATGCTCTTGCGGCTGCGAATGCCGCCTCGAAATCTTCGGTTTTTTCCACCGTCGCCCCAAACGCGCCATAGCTACGGGCGAGGGCTGCAAAGTCCGGGTTCACCATTTCGGTTCCAGACACGCGGCCCGGATAATTCTTCTCCTGATGCATGCGAATTGTGCCGTATATCCCATTGTTATGAATAAGGATAATGACATTCGCCCCATACTGGCAGGCGGTTCCGAACTCCTGCGAGATCATCTGAAAGCACCCATCGCCGGCAAAGCAGACAACGTCTCGATCCGGGTGCCGCAACTTCGCGGCAATCGCTGCTGGCAGACCATAGCCCATCGAGCCCGAGGTCGGTGCAAGCTGCGTCCGCCAGCCCCGGAACATATAATATCTATGCACCCAGCCTGCGTAATTTCCAGCTCCATTGGCGATAATCGCACGCTCATCCAGAATTTCGTTAAGGCTGCGTACGATGCGTTCCATCTGAACCGG
>JABDQU010000044.1 GCA_013042105.1 Boseongicola sp. | reverse complement strand
CGTGTGCCCCCAAGGATCAGTCCGTTTTGCAAAGGTGTGTGATCTGAAACCCGGTGAGCCAGATCATGTGGCGATAGGTCCGCCGGGTCACACCACAGCTGGTTTGGCCTTTGCCAACCCTTTGTTCTTGAGGAAAAGATTATGCGACGCCGATGCGGCTTGTCGGCTGCGAGATGTGTATTGCGCCCCATGACAGCCCAATCCGCCGCTTCGACGTCGCCGAAAAATAGCGATTGTTCCTCGGGGCTGGCCCAGTTCTGGGGCGCGTCATCCTTTGCGCGGGCAATGAACCCGTCGGATGACGTTGCGACAGTGAGCGTGAAGTGTGGAGCTGCACGAACCATTTATCTTTGTTAACGCGAATCACTCCGGGACGGTATGGTTAATGATTGGGTCCAAGCCTGTTCAGGCAGCGATTTGTGTCATGTAGGCGTCGGCGAGCGTGACCAGACGGCCAGCATTGCCGCCTGCGGTATTTGCGGCATGCATGCGTGCCTCAAGATCCGAAATTTCTCTGCGAAACATGCCCCATGCCTCGCCTTTGCGTGGCTGGCTTTGCAGTTCTGCCGAGTGCCCTTTCATAGCCAAGGCCTTCGCTTCTTGCAAAAGCCCCGCAAGCTTTGGTGCCCCAAGCGTCTGCGCAGTAGACGCAAACCGATCAAACGCCTCGGGAGGCTGCTTCGCGAGGTTCTTTGCCAAGTGGCCACCACAGAAAATACGTTCAATTTCAATGGCATCACGCGCAATGCGTTCGTTGCTGTTGGGGCTATAGAGCGGGTTGGCCTCAACCTTTTTGCGCGCATCCATCCAGGTATTTGACAGTCTGGAAACCGCCTCATCGGGATCGATATCGGCGGCAGCGGCGGCAAGATGCGAGGTGTCGACGTAAGGTGGAATTTCTACCGATGCGGCGAAGCTGACGCCGGTGTCTTGCGCCATCGACTTTTGCGAACGTGCTTTGCGCGAGATACGCCGCAAGATCAGCAAGACCGCCGCCAACATGCCCAAGGCAACCAAAATGCTGGGCCCGCTTTCACCCATGCCGTCAGTCAATGCCGTGACGGACGCAAGGTCGCCGCCCTGAAGCGTGATCGTTTCGACGGCGTTCAGTAAACCAGAAGACGGAGCTTCGGGCGCGGTTGTGGCTATGTGCAACATCTTAATCATAAAGCCGGTTTAGCCGCCGGTTGAGGCGGGACTATGCCGGGAAATTGGCATTTTGGGGTCAGTAGCCAGTGATCAAACCGCGAATCGAGGGCAAAATAAGCGCTGCAATAATACCGACAATGGCGCCAATGATCAGGCGCGGGATAAAGCCGCCGAGCCTTGGTGCAGCGACGCTGAGCACGCCGCAGACGGTGGCGTAAAAGGCAAGAGATATGGGTTCCATTAAGTCAGGTTAACAGGCTTTATTGTTTTGCCCAAACTCTGAATTATCTTTGCCGCGCTGGTTCAGATAGTGGCGCACGCAGTCTTGAACATGCCGGAAACGGTCCCCACCGAGGTGTTTACCGCCGTACCAACGCGTGACAACAATCACGTGGTTTTCAAGCGCTTCACGCTCAAGCATTCGCAAGATTACCATCCCCGCGCCGGACTCTCCATCATCGTTTTTGATCGGTGTTCCGTCGATAATCGCTGCCCATGTGTTATGCGTAGCTTTGGCGAATTTCTTGTTCTTGCACAAGACTTTAAGGAGAGCTTGAACATCATCCCTTGACGCGACTGGGGCGCCCGAAACAGCATATTTCGAGCCCCGATCGGTGATGATATTGTCGAAGGTCTGCACCGGTTAACCTTAGTTAAAAAGTCGGTCGCCCTGCTGGTCGATCAGTGTTTTGGCCTTCTCGAATGCGGCTTCTGCAGCGGCTTCGGGGGTCATCAGCGTGTCAGCGCGGATCAGGTGGTGCGACTTTAATTCTCCGTTCACCTCTTTTGTGATGATCGCCGAAATACGGTGCTGGCCGTCCGCGGGCATGGGCTCGGGAGTGATCGTGAAGTCTTTGTAGGTTTCAGGTTTTTGGGCGGGCTTTGAAGACGCGCCGCCGCCGAAGAGTTTTTTGAGGAGGGACATGAGGTGTCCTTTGGGTTTGGATTTTTTGAGAGGGTGCGACGTTCGGTGGGAAATGTGAAGGGGCTAGGGGCGCTGCCCCCGGCCCGGACGGGCTCAATCATTTAGAAACTCTGCTCTATACGACGCTTGAGAAGATTTGTCGGCTCCATCAACCTTGCGAGCATGCTATCATTAAGTGTCATTTGGTAGGAATCACAAAATACTTGTTCCAAACGAACTATTAAGACCGTCAGATTATGGCAACGCACATCGCAAATTCTATTGAATGTCATCTCATCGAAAACTGGGAATCTCTTAAGAATAAGCCGGTTATCATTGATATGCCACGACAAGTATTCAGAAACATCGCTCTGAGAGAGATGAGCCCATGGCTGTAAGGACTTCTGAAAGAACCTCTGTGCCTGTGTTCCATGGTTAACGGTATTCGGCGTCTTTCCATCTTTTGCTTTGCCGACCTGGTACTCTTGAAGCCGCGTAAGCCCATCGGTTTCTTGCTTGAGCAACGCTGCAAGCGTCGCGTAGCTAGACGAGAGCAGACTAGTCTCAATTGCGGAGATGGATTGTATGAGGACCGACGATAGTTCAAGCCGCTTTGTCAGCACTTCATCAGGAATCTGGCGTTTCTCGGAAGGCAGCGCCTCAAGTCCGGAGATGTAATCAAGCAGAACGTCTAACAGTTCATCATAAATACTTAGGGCTTCAGTGCATTTCGCCTGAGCCTCAGCAAAGTTGAAGGCAGCATACCCTTTGACGGATTCACGCCATTGTAGAGAAGCATTGACCACAAGGCGTTTACTGATCCAAGAAACTGCGCAGCTTCCGGCTCCGGCTCGGGTGCTTCAACTTCCTGAGCGCCTTCGCCTCAATCTGACGAATTCGCTCACGGGTCACGCTGAACTGTTGGCCCACTTCTTCCAAGGTATGGTCGGTGTTCATACCGATGCCGAACCGCATGCGCAGCACGCGTTCCTCGCGCGGCGTCAAAGATGCTAGAACCCGCGTTGTGGTTTCCTTCAGGTTTTCCTGAATAGCGGAATCCAGTGGCAGAACCGCGTTCTTGTCCTCGATGAAATCGCCCAGTTGGCTGTCTTCCTCGTCGCCGATGGGCGTCTCAAGGCTGATCGGCTCCTTGGCGATTTTCATCACCTTGCGGTCCTTCTCAAGCGGCATCTGCAGCT
>JABDQU010000201.1 GCA_013042105.1 Boseongicola sp. | reverse complement strand
ATGTGCATGATCACGCCACCGGGGCGCGCATGGGCGGACGCGGTCGCGCGCGTCGCATCAAAGCCAACGCCATCAATGACCATATCGAACATCTCATCTGACAGTCGCTCAGGAGAAATCACTTTGAAATCAACGATCTGCTCAAGGTAGTTGCAACGAACCTCGTTCGGCTCGCTCAAGGTCACGTTGCTGATCCCTTGCGCCTTCAGGCTTAATGCCGCGCCAACACCAATCGCGCCGCCGCCAATGACAAGAGCCGTCTCGGCTTCGCTTTCAAGGATGCCCTTGCCAAGCCGTACCGCATGCCAACCACAGGCGATCGGCTCGGCCAGAGCGGCTTTCTCGAAGGACACATGCTCCGGCACGATAACCAGATTTGCTTCGGGCATGGTCACGAACTGCGCGAACGCACCCTCGCGCGGCGGCATCGAGATGATCTGACGCGTCGGACACAGGTTATCACGCCCCGCCTGACAGGCCGGACACGTCCCACAGGTCACAAGCGGATTGATCGTCACGCGCGCGCCATCCATGGCCCCGCCAACAATCGTCCCTGCCCCTTCGTGTCCCAGGATCAACGGCGCAGGCCGTCGATCATCATGCCCCAGATAGGCATGCATGTCCGAACCACAGATCCCGACACTATCAATGCGAATGAGATGCGTATCCGAACCCGCCACAGGGTCCGCCACATCGCGGAATTCAAGCGTTTCAACGCCGGTATAGACCAAAGCCTTCATTTCGCCGTGAACCCCCCGTCCACCATCAAAACCTGACCCGTCACATAGGCGCAAGCATCCGAACACAGGAACAACAACGGTCCGTCCATGTCCTCAACCTCGCCATTGCGACCGATACAGGTCTGCGCTGCATTCCGTGCCGCCCGCTCGGGATCGTCAAAGACCGCTGCCGTCAACTCGGTGCGAAAAAACCCCGGACCGATTGCGTTGGCGCAAATGCCGTCCTTCGACCAAGCCTCGGCCATCGCGCGCGTCAGTTGTGCGACGCCTCCCTTGGACGCTCCATAAGACACGCCGCCCGGAAATGCACGGTGACTTTGCAGCGAGGCAAAATTCACAATCCGTCCCCAGCCCTTTGCCTTCATTGCCGGCACCAAGGCCTGCGTCAGGAAAAACGGCACACCAAGGTTAAGATTGATCGTTACGTCCCACCCTTCGGGCGTCACTTCATCGGCCACTTCGCGGGTGTTGATCCCCGCCGCATGGACAACGATATCCGGCGCACCAAACGGTTCAGCAGCGCGTCGCGCCAAGTCCGCCAGTCCACCCCGATCAATCAAATCCGCAGGCATCGCCACAACCGAACCCGCGGCCTCGTCTTCCAGCGACTTCAACGCATCCGCACGACGCGCCAAAGCCACCACCTTGGCCCCGGCCTCGGCCAGAACCAAAGCCGCACGCCGACCAAGACCAGAGCTTGCTCCGGTGACCAAGGCCACATGGCCCGATAAGTCAGGATGGTCGGCGGCTTTCATTTATTCCTCGACGGCCGTCAGATCGAAGTTTTCGCCCGGGAAATACTTGGCCAGACGCACATCAGCAGCGCGCGCATGTCCTTCCATCCCTTCAAGGCGTGAAATCCGCGCAGTTGCGATCGCAACGTCTTTCGACCCCTCCCGCGTGGCACGCTGCCAGGTAACGATCTTCATATACTTGTGGACCGACAGACCACCCGTATAGGTCGCCGCACGGCTTGTCGGCAGCACATGGTTCGTGCCCGAAGCCTTGTCGCCATAGGAGACAGTTGTTTCCTCACCAAGGAACAACGAACCATAGCAATTCAGGGTCTCCAGCCACCAATCCAAATCCTCGGCCTGCACCGTCAGGTGCTCGGGCGCATAGGCATCCGACGTCTTCGCCATCTCTTCACGATCCGCACAAAGGATCACTTCCGCATAATCGCGCCAGGCAGCAGCAGCGTTTTCGCTGTTCAACTCGGGCAGATCAGCGATCAGACCCGGCACAAGCTCCATGACCTTCTCAGCCATGGCGCGGTCATCCGTCACCAGCCAAACCGGCGAGTTATACCCATGCTCGGCTTGCGACACGAGGTCGGTCGCCACGATGAACGGATCCGCCGTCTTGTCCGCCAGAACCAGACTGTCTGTCGGTCCTGCAAACATATCAATGCCGACGCGACCAAACAGAATGCGTTTGGCCTCGGCCACGAACTGGTTGCCGGGACCCACAAGGATATTCGCAGGCGGCAGACCAAAGAGACCAAAGGTCATCGCGGCCACGCCCTGAACACCGCCCATCGCCATGATCTTGTCCGCACCGCACACGTGTGCTGCATAGACAATCGCAGGTGCCACACCCACGCCGGGGCGTGGAGGCGAACAGGCCACGATGTGGTTACACCCCGCAACCTTCGCCGTTGTCACCGTCATGATCGCAGACGCAATATGGCTATAGCGACCACCCGGAACATAACACCCGGCTGCATCCACGGGGATCGTCTTCTGACCCGCCAGAAGACCCGGGACGACCTCGACTTCGATGTCCGTCAGCGTCGCCTTCTGCGCTTCTGCGA
>JABDQU010000040.1 GCA_013042105.1 Boseongicola sp. | reverse complement strand
GCGATCAAAGGCAAAGTGGGCAAGCCTTCGGTCCCCGTGGCTCTGAACCCGAAAGGCGTTCATGCCTTGGGATTAAGCATCGGACGACGGTCAGCCGAGATTGTCCTGATAGACTTCCTCGGCTCTCAGATCGCCACCGTTTCAACCGCCTATCCCTACCCGACCATCGAGGGGGTATTCGCTTTTCTGAAGCAAGGCATCAAAGAGATCTTCTCAAAACATCCCAGAACCCGGGCAAGTGTCACCGGAATTGGTATCGCCCGGCCAAGTAAGCTTTGGGACTGGTTAGGGGTCGTCGACGCCCCAGAAGACGCCATGCGCAAGTGGAAAGACATCGACCTGAAGCAGGCCGTCTTCAAGCAAACCGGCTTTACCGCCTACGTCGAAAACGATGCAACATCAGCCTGTGTTGCAGAACATCTGCTTGGAAACGGCGACCGGTTTTCCGACTTCGCCTATGTGTTTATCGGGGCCTTCATCGGTGGCGGTTTGGTCCTGAACGGCAAGGTCATTTCCGGTCGCACCGGCAACGCTGCAGCACTGGGGCCGATGCCCATATCCGATGGCCAAGGCAGCACAACCGAGCTTTTGAACGTCGCGTCTCTACACGTTCTGGAAACGATGCTGAGCGACGCCAAAATTGACCCCATCCGCCTCAGGCAAAATCCGGATGACTGGAGCTTTGCCGAACCACATCTGACGCGCTGGCTCGACCAGACCAGCCGTTCGCTGGCTATTGCCGCAGCCACCATCTTGTCGGTGATCGAAGTTGAAGCCGTATTGATTGACGGCGCTATGCCCGCCGAGGTCTGCGCACGTTTGACCGAACAAACAGACGCCAAAGTGACCGATTTCGATCTGACCATGATCGAACGTCCACTGATCGAGCAAGGCCTTGTCGGCAAAAACGCCCGCTCTCTCGGCGCCGCACTCTTGCCAATTCATTCGCGCTTCTTCTTCGCCTGATGCCAGCACCACCGCGCAGGGACGTTCACGTCTCACGCGCCCGCGTTTTGTGTAACAGGCGATTGCACCGCAGGCCCGGCCTTGCTCTTCCTACGTCTGACGGTTCATCATCCTTAAAACCAGACACGGCACCAACGTGCTGAAATCGGAGGTCACAATGAGGGTTTTCTTTACAGGCGGCAGCGGCAAAGCAGGCAAATGGGCGATCCGCCACTTGCAGGAACAGGGCCACCACGTGACAAACGTGGATCAAACCCCATCGGGTCTCGATTGCCCCGAGTTGTTGATCGATCTGTGCGACGCAGGTCAGGTCATTGGCGCGATGTCCCAGTTCATTGATGGTGCACAATTGGACTCCGGCACGGGCGTTCCGACCTACGACGCCGTTGTCCATTTCGCCGCAATCCCCCGAGTCATGATCGGCACGGACGGTGAGTGCTTTCGCCAAAACACCCTGACGACCTACAACGTGATCGAAGCTGCCGTAAAACTCGGCGTGCCCAAGGTGATCTTCGCAAGTTCCGAGACCACCTATGCCATCTGCTTCGCCGACGGTGAGGTCAAACCGGACTTCGTCCCGATCGATGAAACCCACCCGACCGTGCCGCATGACAGCTACGCCATGTCCAAGGTCTGCAACGAGATGACAGCCCGGTCCTTTCAGGCGCGCACAGGTGCCGACATCTACGGCCTGCGGATCAACAACGTGATCGAGCCGCACGAGTATGCGGAAATGTTCCCGGCATTCATGGAAGACCCCTCACTGCGCCGCCGCAACATGTTCGCCTATATCGACGCGCGCGATTTGGGTCATATGGTCGATTGCTGCCTGAAAACAGACGGCTTGGGCTATGAAGTTTTCAACGTGTCAAATGACGACATGTCGGTTGATATCACGTCGGATCAGGTCATTGAGCAGTTCTATCAAGGCGTCGAGGTTCGCCGCAAAATGGACCCGACCGAGACCTTCTTCTCCAATAAAAAGGCCAAAAAGCACGTTGGATTTCAGCCAAAGCACTCCTGGCGCGATGTCCTGGAGTAATCCGGACCGCGCGAACCCTTGCGCGCCATCACGGCTTTCACACTGACGCAAGTTCCCACGCCAAACCTCGCGCCCTCCAAAGCCGGCCGCGCATCTTGCAGCACGGACCAAAAAGCGCCGCGTGCAAAATCGCGAGCCGATACCAACGGCCCGGCCCCACAGAACGGACGATCTGCATCAAATTTCTGTTGTCCCCGCTCCGCAATAGACTAAGCCCGACCCGAAACCGCCCCCAAAGGACCGCACCCCATGATCACCCGCATCGACACCTCCGCCCGCTCCTCGAAAATCGTCAAGCACAACGGCGTCGCCTACATCACCGGCCAGGTCGGTGAAGGCCCCACCATCCAGGCCCAGACCGAAGAATGCCTCCGCCGCCTCGACGCCCTCCTCATCAAAGCCGGCTCCTCGCGCGAAAAAATGCTCCGCGCCACCATCTGGCTTGCCGACATGAGCGACTTTCAGGGCCTGAACGAGGTCTGGAACGCCTGGGTCCCCGAAGGGCACGCGCCCGCCCGCGCCTGCGGCGAAGCGAAACTCGCGCGCGCCGAGCTAAAAGTCGAAATCATCGTCGACGCCGCCTGCGACTGACGCGCGCAACGCCTGCGCCCCTCACGCCTTCGCCAGAACCTCGACCAGCGCGGTCAGCTCCTTATCGCCCAACCCCTGATCCACGGCCTGTTTCGTCAAATCCCGCATCAGGCGCGGAAAGGCGTCCGCCGTGCTGGTCCCCTCAAACGTGCTCAGGACATCTTCCAGAGCATTCAGATAGACCCGCATTGTCGCCTCGGAATCATCGTATTTTCCATCGGGAACAGTCTCACCAAAAAGCTCCCCATATCGCCCCGCCATGCCCAGCGTCACCGGAACCTGATCTGCGAAGGCCTGCACCGGCAACCCGGCTTTCTTGCACACCGCCCCGCCGTAAATCAGCCCGAACATGAACCCCTGACGCGCCGTAAACATCGCGGCAAACAACGCAGGAATGGCCGCCGCCGTGGTCCCCACATGGGCCGAGGCCCCGCCCATCGTCTTGATAAAGCCCTCGGTGGCAGCCCAGACCTCCTCGGGGCCTGCACAAAGGATCGACGTCTCGTCTTTCCCAATCCCCGACGGATAGGCATTGATCATCCCGATCTGCCACGTCGCACCCGCCCCGGTCAGAAACTCTACCAAAGCCTCGGCTTCTTCCGCGCCGCCGGTGGACAAATCGATCACCGTCTTGCCCGATAACCCTTCTGCTTCAGTGGCCAACATCTCCGTCGCAGTCTCGTGGTTTTTCACGCAAACGAGGATCACCTCACTGGCCGCAATCGCGTCCTTCAGCGACGGCGCCAAAACCGCGCCTTCCGCCACCAAAGCATCCGCCCTGCCCGCGCTCCGGTTCCACACCGTTACCGAACGCCCGCTCTTTAACAACGTCGACACAAGCGCGGACCCCATCTTTCCAAGCCCAACAACCGAAATCTCTGACATCCTGCATCCCCTCTCTCGTTGCCCGCCAAACCTAGCGGAACACCGCCCAAAAGTCGAAAATTCCAAAAGCGTCCCACCGGCGCGCCTCCGCAAAGCCGCACAAATGCACAGGCAATGTGATTTGCCGAGACTGCACCACGCCTTACCTCTACGATAATCAATCCAAATCCGGAGACCCCAAAATGCAAACCCGTCGCACCTTCCTCGCCACCGCCGCCACAGCCGGCACGATCACCATCCTGCCCTTTGCCACCCGCGCTGGTGGCCACTCTCCCAATGAATTCAAAACAGACGCCGGTCTGATCACGGTGAACCCGGTCAGCCACGCCTCGATGGTCCTCGAAACGCCCGCAGGCACGATCTACGTCGACCCGGTCGGCGACGCCGCGACCTACGACGGCATGCCACCCGCCGACCTCGTCCTCGTCACCCACGAACACGGCGACCACTACGTGCCGGACGCGCTCGCCGCCATCAAAGGCGACGCCGCGATGATCACCAACCCCGCCGTTGCCGGGATGCTCCCCGACGGTCTCAAGCCCAATTCAAGCAATATTGGCAACGGCGAAACCACGACCTGGAACGGCATCACCATCGAGGCCATCCCAGCCTACAACACGTCCGAAAACAAACAGAACTTTCACCCCAAGGGCCGCGACAACGGCTACATCCTGAACTTCGAAGGCTTCCGCATCTACATCTCCGGCGACACCGAACAGACGCCTGAAATGAGCGCGCTCGAAAACATCGACCTCGCCTTCGTCTGCATGAACCTGCCCTTCACCATGAGCGCTCAGGCCGCAGCTGAAGCCGTCAAAGCCTTCGCGCCCACATATGTCTACCCCTACCACTTCCGCGGCCGCGACCTCTCCGGAACCCAAGACCCCATGGTCTTCTCCGACCTCGTCGGCGATGCCTCAGAAGTCAAAATCGCCAGTTGGTATAGCTAATTTATCTAAAATTCGCGCGACAACATGAACGGACCAGTGCAACCCACTGGTCCGTTTCTCTTTTTCGCGTCTACCAACCCATTTCTTTGGGTCCAGAAAATCCCCGCCGGAGGCATCCGACGTCAAACTCCTAGCGAAACCCTAACGCAACGCACGGCCGCACCGACGTAATACCGACGTCATACCGACGTGATACCGACGTTGCATTTGCGGCCTTTTCCCCGCCTCGAAGCCACCCTATATCTTCCTTTATGTTTGAAGCTTTCCTGCGCAGCCTGACGGCCCCCGATCCCGACCCGCTCACCAGCGACGACTGTCGTCTCGCGCTTGCGGCCCTCCTTGTGCGTATTGCCCGCACCGATGGTGACTACGCGCGCGTTGAGATCGACGCGATCGATAACATCCTGAAAACGCGCTATAATCTTGGGCCCTTTGAGGTTTCAAAGCTGCGCGCTGACGCCGAGCAACTGGAGTTGGAAGCCCCCGACACCGTGCGCTTCACCCGCGCCCTGAAGGACACCGTGCCTTACGAAGATCGGACAGAAATCATTGAATCTCTTTGGGAAATCGTCCTCGCCGACGGCACCCGCGACCACGAGGAAGACGCCCTCATGCGTCTCGTCGCCCCGATGCTTGGCATCAACGACCGAGACAGCGCCCTGGCCCGCCAACGTGTTGTAAACAAATAATGATTTCAGCGCTGCCAATGTATTGGTTCACCGAAACCAAGGCAGCGCACGTGGCATTCTGGGTCCTTGTGCGCGATCACCTCAGGGCAAATGGCGTCAAAGCCCCGAAAAGCCTCAACGAAATGAAATCCCCCTACGAGGTCTGGTCCGCCCAAGACCTCACTCTCAGTCATATCTGCAGCTTGCCCTACCGCCTCGAATTCAAAGACAAAGTCACCCGCATCGGGGCTTCTGATTACGGCCTCGAAGGGTGCGGCCCGGGCCAGTATCGCGCCTTGTTCATTGTCCGCGATGATCACCCGGCCGAAAACCCAGAAGACCTTAACGCAGCCACTATGGCGCTCAATTCAGACGACAGTCATTCCGGCTGGGGCGATGCTGCAAATTGGGCGATTGCCCGGGATATTCGTTTCAATCCAAGACGTTGGACAGGTAGTCACCAGAACTCGCTTGGCACGGTTGTCGCGGGGGGCGCCGAATTTTGCACCATCGACGCACGGACTTTCGAGGTCTTGAAAATGATTGACCCGCACACGCAACTGGTGCGGGTGATCGGCGCGACAGACCCCAGCCCCGGCATGACCTTCGTCACCGCCCGCGGCAATGACCCCGCGCCTTTTCGCGAAGCAATCCGGTCCGCAATCGCCAGCATGGAAGACCGTCATCGCCCAATGTTTGGCCTGAAGGATATCATCGCGCTTCCAGATGAGGCATACGACATACCAGTCCCCCCCGATCCGCGAAGCTGGAACATCTGACCTTACGTCATTTACGCCTCGCCCATTGCAATTCGCCCGGATACGCGCCTTACTCTCTCCGGGGAAATCAATAAGTTGCGACACGTGAGCGAAACCGCACCAGTTATCGAAATCCGGGACCTTCACAAAGCCTATGGTGCCTTGGAAGTCCTGAAAGGTGTCAGCATGACCGCCCCGCGCGGCCATGTTATTTCGCTTATCGGCTCGTCCGGCTCGGGCAAATCCACGCTCCTGCGCTGCGCCAACCTTCTGGAGGACAGCCAGCAAGGCGAGATCGTCTTCGAAGGCGAACCCGTCAAATGGAAAGGCAGCGGGCAGAACCGTCACCCCTCCGACCGCAATCAGATCACCCGGATCCGCACGAACCTGTCGATGGTGTTCCAGCAGTTCAACCTTTGGTCCCACATGACCATCCTGCAAAACGTCATGGAAGCCCCCGTCACCGTGATGAAACGCGACCCTGCTGACGTCGAAGCCAAGGCCCGCGATTACCTCGCAAAGGTCGGCATCGGCGACAAATGCGACGTCTGGCCCGCCCAACTGTCCGGCGGTCAACAACAACGCGCCGCTATCGCGCGCGCGCTTTGCATGGAACCCCGCGCGCTCTTGTTCGATGAACCGACAAGCGCGCTCGACCCCGAACTTGAACAGGAAGTCATCCGCGTCATCAAAGCCCTCGCCAACGAGGGCCGCACGATGCTGATCGTGACGCACGACATGTCACTGGCGCGCGATGTCAGCGACCACGTCGTCTTCCTGCACCAAGGCAAAATTGAAGAAGAAGGGGCACCCGACGCTCTGTTCGGCAGCCCGAAATCCACGCGCCTGCAGCAGTTTCTATCTGCTGTCTCGGCGTGATATCAAAGTGTTACCAGTTAGGGAGAAAACAATGAGAACACTTATTCTAAGCGCAGCCGCCGCGGCCATCGCCGCCAGCGCTGCATATGCCGACGGTCACTCTGTCGTGCGCATGGGCACAGAAGGTGCCTACCCTCCGTGGAACTTCATCAACGACAACGGTGAAGTCGACGGCTTCGAACGCGAGCTTGGAGACGAGCTTTGCATGCGCGCCGAGTTGAACTGCGAGTGGGTCACCAACGAATGGGACTCGATCATTCCGAACCTGACTTCGGGCAACTACGACGCGATTATCGCAGGCATGTCGATCACCGACGAGCGCGACGAAGTCATCGACTTCACCCAAGCTTACACACCACCAGACCCATCCACCTATGCCGCTCTTTCGGCTGACGTGGATCTGATGGGTGGCGTGATCGCAGCACAGACAGGCACCATTCAGGCGGGTTACGTCGCCGAAAGCGGTGCCACACTGGTTGAATTCGCGTCCCCTGACGAGACCATCGCAGCCGTGATCAACGGCGAAGTCGACGCGGTTCTTGCCGACGATAGCTTCATCGCAACGGCCATCGAAGCCAACGGCGACCTGATGGTTGTCGGTGACCCGGTCGCCC
>JABDQU010000036.1 GCA_013042105.1 Boseongicola sp. | reverse complement strand
ATGGCCAATAACAGTGGCGGACCTTGGGGCGGCGGCTCCGGCGGAGGTGGATCGAACGGCGGCGGAGACGACGACGATCGTCGCCCCGGACGGCGACCCGGACAACAGGACGGACCGCAGATCCCCGAAATTGATGAGATTATGAAAAAAGGCCAGGAGCAGCTGCGCGTCCTTATGGGCGGTCGCGGTGGCGGTAATGGCTCCGACGGTGGCGGCGGCCGGGGTGAAGGCCCCAAGCTGACACGCGGCACGATCGGGCTTGGCCTTGTGGCAGTTGTCGCACTTTGGGCGTTTCAGTCGTTCTATACGGTGCGCCCGGAAGAACAGTCGGTGGAATTGTTCCTTGGTGAATTCAGCGAAGTCGGCAATCCCGGTCTGAACTTTGCGCCATGGCCTCTGGTCACAGCCGAAGTCATCGCCGTCACACGAGAGCAATCGGAAGATATCGGAACGGGCCGCTCCGGTTCGTCCGGTGGCGATGGCCTCATGTTGACGACGGACGAAAACATCATCGACATCGACTTCCAGGTCGTCTGGAACATCAATGATCCGGCGAAGTTCCTCTTTAACCTGCGCGACCCACAACAGACCGTCCGGTCCGTGTCCGAATCCGCGATGCGCGAAATTGTGGCCGGCAGTGAGCTTGCCCCGATCCTGAACCGGGATCGTGGTCAGGTTGAGCAAGACGCGTTCACGCTGATCCAGAACACTCTGGACAGCTATGACGCCGGCATCAACATCGTCCGGGTCAACCTCGACAAAGCCGACCCGCCTGCCGAGGTTATCGACAGCTTCCGCGAAGTTCAGGCCGCTGAACAGGAACGCGACCGGCTCGAGCGTCAGGCCGACGCCTATGCCAACCGCGTTGTCGCGGGTGCACGTGGTGAAGCCGCGCAGGTTCTCGAAGAATCCGAAGCCTACCGCGCCCGTGTCGTTAACGAAGCTCAGGGTGAGGCAAGTCGCTTCACGGCCGTTTTGCAGGAATACCAGCAGGCGCCCGAAGTGACCCGCCGACGTCTGTACATCGAAACGCTTGAGAAAGTGCTTGGCGATATCGACAAGATCATTCTCGACGAAAACTCCGGCGGGGCCGGTGGACAAGGCGTCGTGCCGTATCTGCCGCTGAACGATCTGCGCCGGTCCTCAACATCGGGGGGTAACTGATATGCGAGCTGGAACCATAGCATTAATCGCAGGCGTCGCTGGCGTCATTGTGCTTCTGTCGTCGGTCTTTATCGTCGACGAACGTGAAAAGGCGCTTGTCCTTCAGTTCGGTCAAATCCGCGACGTGAAAGAAGAACCCGGTCTGGCGTTCAAAATCCCGTTCATTCAGGAAGTTGTCCGCTATGACGACCGTATCCTGTCGCTGGACACGCCACCGATCGAAATCACACCGTCCGATGACCGTCGTCTGGTTGTCGACGCCTTCGCACGCTACCGGATCGCGGATGTGATCCAGTTCCGTCAGGCGGTTGGTGTGGGTGGCCTGCGCGCCGCCGAGGACCGTTTGACCTCGATCATGCAAACGCAGGTGCGGGCCGTTCTGGGTTCGGAAGGTGTGACATCGAACACCATCCTGTCATCTGACCGGGCGGAACTGATGGTGCGTATCCGTGACCTTGCTCAGCTTCGTGCATCGGCACTTGGCCTTGACGTGGTTGACGTGCGCCTGAAGCAGACCAACCTGCCCGATCAGAACCTTGACGCGACATTTGCAAGAATGCGCGCCGAGCGGGAACGCGAAGCGGCGGACGAGATCGCGCGCGGTGAAGAAGCCGCCCAGCGTGTGCGTGCGCAAGCCGATCGTACGGTTGTCGAGCTGGTCTCGGAAGCCAACCGCGAAAGCGAAATCGTGCGCGGTGAAGCCGACGCCGAACGCAACGCGATCTTCGCCGAAGCCTATGGTGCGGACCGGGAATTCTTCCGTTTCTACCGGTCGCTGGCCGCTTACGAAAACGCATTGCAGGGCTCAAACTCGACAATGGTCATCTCGCCCGACAGCGAATTCTTTGAATTCCTGAAGTCGGACGGCGGTGTCGGAAACTGATGTCGACGATCCTGCTAGGTCTTGGCCTGGTTCTTGTCTTCGAGGGGCTGGTGTTCGCACTGGCCCCTTCGCGTCTGGAAGAGCTGATCAAGATCATTGCAGACACACCGATTGAAACGCGCCGCGCCTATGGTCTGGCAGCAATTGCCATCGGTGTTCTGCTGGTCTGGGGCGCGAACGCGCTTTAGTCTTGGGGTTGCGAGGATATCGCAGCGCGCCCAACCGTCTCGCCCGCCTCATATTTATCCAATATTTTCAAAGCCCTAAGCTCAGCCTTTCGAATTCGAACGGCTGTTGTATAGGCTTCTTGCAAGGTTGGAGACGATGCTCCGACCTCGTCAGCGATGCGCTTTTCAATCATTTCGTCGCCGGTTTTCTGGACCAGATCAAGCGCCCGCTTGGCCAATCCATCCGCAATATCTTCTAGCCTCGACATGCCGCCTGCTCCCGACAGTTTTCATTCCCGCCATCTATAGAGCGCGCCCGCGTCGCTGGCGAGAGGGCGCGCGCCGAAAAAGACGCGCCGAGTGCCGCTGATGAGGCTTCTTGGGCCCCCGAAACCATGGCATAGCTAAAATTGTCAGGAGAAATGCGCTCATGTTCCTATCAGTGTTCGACATGTTCAAAGTCGGGATCGGCCCGTCCTCGTCCCACACCATGGGGCCTATGGTGGCCGCTGCGCGCTTTCTTGATCAGTTGCGCGCCTCTCCCTTCACGGTGCATGGCCTGCGCGCGTCGCTCCATGGCTCACTCGCCTTCACCGGCGTCGGTCACGCCACGGATCGCGCCGTGATTCTCGGTCTGGCCGGCTTTTTGCCCGACACCTACGACGCCGAAAAAGCCGAGCAAGCACTGCTTAACATCAAAGAGACAAAAACCGTTTCTCCAGAAGGCTTTGAGCCTCTCCGCTTTGACCCAAACGCCGACCTTCTGTTTGATTATGGCGCACCCCTGCCCGGTCACGCCAACGGCCTGATCCTCATGGCGACGGATGCCCAGGGCGACGTGATCCGGCAAGAGACATTCTATTCCGTCGGCGGTGGCTTTGTGCTGACCGAGGCCGAACTGGCCAAGGGCAAAGACACCGACGACGGCGCGCCGGTTCCCTACCCGTTCAAATCCGCCGCCGAGATGCTGGAAATGTGCGCCAAAACCGGCAAAACCATCGCAGACCTCAAACGCGAAAACGAGCTTTCGCGACGCAATGCCGACGCGTTGCAGACAGGCATGATGCGCATTTGGGAGGTCATGAAAGGCTGCATGGATCGCGGCCTCGAACAAGACGGTATTTTGCCCGGCGGGTTGAAAGTTAAACGCCGCGCCCCCGGAATTCGGCGCGCTCTGGAAGCCGAGCGCGGTCGCAACCTGACCGCGCCACACGTGATCAACGACTGGATCAGCGTCTACGCTATGGCTGTTAATGAAGAAAACGCGGCCGGCGGACAGGTCGTGACGGCCCCGACAAACGGCGCGGCTGGCGTCATTCCCGCAACCATCCGCTACTGGCTCGACCACGTCCCCGGCGCGCGCGAAGCTGACATTGGAACCTTCCTTTTGACGGCTGCGGCCATCGGTGGATTGGTAAAGTTCAACGCCTCTATCTCGGGCGCCGAATGCGGCTGTCAGGCCGAGGTCGGCTCGGCCTCGGCCATGGCCGCCGCTGGTCTCGCCGCTGTTCTGGGTGGCAGCCCTCAACACATTGAAAATGCGGCGGAAATCGCACTGGAACATCACCTCGGCATGACCTGTGATCCGGTCAAAGGCCTCGTTCAGGTGCCCTGTATCGAGCGCAACGGCCTCGGCGCAATCAAAGCCGTCTCCGCCGCGTCTCTGGCACTCCGCGGCGACGGCACGCACTTTGTGCCGCTGGATTCCGCCATCGAAACCATGCGGCAAACCGGCGAGGATATGAGCGAGAAATACAAGGAAACAGCCCTTGGCGGTCTTGCGGTGAACATCCCTAACTGCTGACACCCACTGCGGTGCGGCCGCAGGGTTCATTCAGTTCTAAGACGTCTCTGTCACGGTCATTGGCCGCAAAGGTTAAGAAAGTCCAAACCGTCCGCGCGGGCGCACCGACGTGATACCGACGTTATACCGACGTCATACCGACATTCGGAAAATCTGACAAACACCGCAAATTCAGAATGTTAGGAAGCGACCTTAATCTTAGATCCAAAAACGGGATCAAATTCGACTAAAAAGCCTCAGGCTTCGCCTCACGTGCCATATGATCAAGGACCGCATTCACGAATTTCGGCTCCCGACCATCCGGAAAGAATGCTTTTGCCACATCCACAAACTCGGTGATCACAACCTTCGGAGGCGCCTCCCCCTCAACCAGCTCAGCCCCCGCCGCCCGAAACAACGCGCGCAAGGTCGGATCAATCCGGTTGATCGGCCATTTCGCAACCAGTCCACGATCCGTCATCTGGTCAATCTTCGCCTGAAAATTCACCGCGTCCTCAATCAAACGTTCAAAGAGGGTGACGTCTCCCTCCGCCAGCTCAATCCCGTCATACTCCGCGCCAAACCGATGCGTCTCAAACTCCTCACGGATCACCTCAACCGTTTGATTTGAAGCTTCCATCTGAAACAGAGCCTGCACCGCATAAAGCCGAGCGGCGGATTTCATTTGCCGTTTTGTCGTGGTCATGCCGTCGTCGATCCTTCGCTGTCACCGGCCAAAAGGATGTCCTGCGTGAAGCCAACCGTCTTTTTTGATCCCCCAAAGCGACGCGCCAAGGCAATGAGATGAAGCGCAGCCACAGCAGCCCCCCCGGCAGTATCCAAACGATCCGTATCGGCGCGTTCTTCTGCCTGTTCCATGTTTTCCACCGTGATAATGCCGTTGCCAACCGCAACGCCCTGTAACCCCAAAAGCATGAGACCCCGCGCGCTTTCGTTAACCACGACATCATAATGACTGGTGCGACCACGGATCACACAACCAAGCGCGACAAATCCGTCGAAGTTGGACATCCGATGCGCCAACGCGACGGCGGCTGGGATTTCAAGTGATCCCGGCACTTCGATGGTCTCGTGCTGAACACCGGCGCGGTCGAGAACGCCGCGCGCCGAGGCAAGCTGGGCATTTGAGATTTTTGTATAATAAGGGGCAATGACAATCGCGACTTTCACCGGATCGGTGAAGTCTGGCAGGCCCATATCATTGTCCGAATGTCCTGCCATTAACCAATCTCCGAGATTTTGCGCGTGCCAACGATTTCAAGGCCATAGGCGTCCAGACCGACGATCTTAGGCTGCGGTGAGTTGGTCAGCAGGATCAATTCCCCAAGGTCAAGCGACGACAGAATCTGCGCGCCCAGACCGTATTGGCGAAGGGTCTGTGGCGACACGCTGTCTTCGGTGACCAGCTTCATTGTGGTGTCCCGCAACAGGACCAGAACACCGCGACCCTCGTCAGCGATCAGTTGCATGGCATCACCAAACTCGCCCGCGCGCCCCTTTGGCCCCAGACCGATCACATCCAGCACAGGGTCTAACGCATGCATCCGCACCAAAACAGGCTCGGGGCCGGAAATATCGCCTTTAATCAATACGATATGGTCATCTCCATGAGCCGTATCGGTGTAGACGCGCATCTTCCATTCGCCACCAAATTCTGAAACGACGTCTTCTTCACGGGTGATGGCAACCAGATTGTCGTGGCGGCGGCGATAGGCGATCAGGTCACTGATTGTGCCGATCTTGAGGTTGTGCTTTTGGGCGAAAGCCACAAGGTCCGGCAGGCGGCTCATGGTGCCGTCTTCATTCATGATCTCGCAAATCACACCCGACGGGTTAAGGCCTGCAAGGCGCGCGACATCAACGGCCGCTTCTGTATGACCTGCACGGACCAGAACGCCACCGTCGCGGGCGCGCAACGGGAAAACATGCCCTGGAGAGGCGATGTCCTGGCTGGTCTTTGACGAGTCGATGGCGACCGCAACGGTGCGCGCGCGATCATGAGCCGAGATACCGGTCGTGACGCCTTCGCGAGCTTCAATCGACACGGTAAACGCGGTCTCGTGACGGGACGAATTATGCGATGCCATCAGCGGCAAACCAAGCGCGTCGCAGCGCTCGCCCGGCAAGGTAAGACAGATTAACCCGCGCCCGTAGGTCGCCATGAAGTTAATCGCCTCTGGCGTGGCCATTTGTGCAGGAATGACGAGGTCGCCCTCGTTTTCGCGGTCTTCGTGATCCACCAGAATGAACATCCGGCCGTTACGCGCGTCTTCAAGGATTTCCTCCACAGACGACACGGCATCACGCCAGTTTTCTTCGATGGGTCCAGCGGTTTCAAAGGTCATGATCAGGGTCCGGTTCAGCTTGCGCCTGCGCATAACGGAACGCTGGCGCGAAGACCAGAGGGAAGCGGTTTCCCAGCGCGTCTAAGACGTGGCGGAAAAGTAGGTGTCCGCGTGAAGGAATCCGGCCAGGCGTCCGGCTTCGGACCACTCACGTTCAAGGGCGGTTTCGCCAATGACAATCACGCCATCGCCCGGGATGGTGCCTTTCAAGGCAAGAACGCGGGCGCGTGTTTCGCCCCAGGTCTGGGACAGGCCGGGGGCGTGTTCGGCCCGTTCGATCAGCGCGTTTACCTTCATTACCGTGGCGGGCTGATGCGGCGGATGCACAAGCGAAAGCGAGGTTACATCTTTGATTTCGATGAGCTTTTCGAGGCGTCTCGCATCGATCTCGGAGGTCTCGCGCAACAGGCGCAGCGCGTTGGATGAAAAGATCAACGCAATTATATCGCGCCCTGTCGCGGCGCGGATACCGGCATAGGATTTGTAATCAATGCCCAGTTCTCGTGCACGGCGCACGCGTCTGCGAGCGATCTCAATCGGCAACGTCGGCATCAGTTCCGAGCGCGCGCGGGTCCAGGCATAGCGGCGCCACGCCCGGCCCTTTTCCATCGTCGGTCCCTTGTTGTGACCAAGCCCGCTCAAATCGTTTCCGCCAGTCGCGCGACGTATCGGGCAAGTGTGTCGATCTCGAGGTTCACAGCATCGCCCACCGCGACGCGCCCCCAAGTTGTGACGGCCTTGGTGTGGGGAATGAAGTTGATCCCGAAAGACGTGCCGTCGACCTCATTCACGGTCAAGGATGTGCCATTCAAGGTAACGGACCCCTTGGGGGCAATGAACCGGGCAAGGTCAGGTGGTGCGGTTAACGTCACGCGCGTGCTGTCACCTTCGTCGTTAACCTTGGTTACCATCGCAAGGCCGTCAACGTGGCCGGAGACGATATGGCCGCCCAGTTCGTCACCAACCTTCAAAGCCCTTTCAAGGTTAACGCGCCGTCCGACAGCCCAGGTGTCCAGATTGGTCTTCGAGACACTTTCTGCCGAGATTTGGACATCGAACCAGTTCATCGGCTCTGCACCAACAGCGATCACGGTCAAGCACACGCCATCACAGGCGATGGACGCACCGATGTCGATCGTATCAACATCGTAGCTGGTGCCGATACGCGCATTCAGGTCGCCTTCCTGGCGAAGCGACAGGATTTCTCCCATGTCGGTGACGATGCCGGTGAACATAGCGGTGATCCTTGCGATTACTCACTTGGGGTAAACCGCCTGCCTGTCTGTCGCAAGGGGATGGGTGCGTGACAGCCCGCTTTTAGGCAGATATTCAACAAGATATGTCCCAGAGGTCGCCACGACATTTTTTGTTTCTTCAAGGTCCGCATGGACCTTTTTTCAGGTCACTGGCAGGCGAATTTCAGCAATTGGGTTACCGGGTTTCCCGCATTGGGCTCAACGCTGGCGACGCTTTTTTCTGGCGTGGATTGCCGGGGTATCGAGCGCTTCGAGGGGGTCACGACACATGGCGCGCGGGTCTTGAAAGCGCATTCGCTGATGGTGTGACGGACCTTGTTTGCTATGGGACGACGCGTCCGTTTCATGCCATGGCGCGCGATCTGGCCAGACGTCACGGCATCACGATCCACGCGTTTGAAGAGGGGTATTTGCGCCCCTATTGGGTCACCTACGAACGCGATGGAACAAATGCCGAGTCGTCTTTGAACGCGTTTACAATCGTTAAGATGCGCGACGCATTGTCGAGTGCGCGCAATACGCCACGCCCCGCTCCGGATGCATGGGGCGACATGCGCCAACATGTCTTCTGGGGTGCGGGCTATCACGCGCTGATGCTGCTCGGTCAGCGACGCTATCCAAAATATGCGTCCCATCGGACTCCCCAGCCCCGGCATGAACTCGCCATCTACGTCAAGCACCTGATCTCAATGCCAGTCCGACGATTGAAGCGACGGCTGACCACCGGACGCATCCGACGCGCGACATTCCCCTATCATGTTGCCTTGTGCCAATTGGCCCATGACGCCAATTTTCGAGACAATTCTGATTTCCAGAATCAGTCAAGTTTTCTGGACTTTGTGTTTGATGGCTTTGCTAAGGGCGCACCCAATCACCATCATCTGGTTGTGAAAGCCCATCCGCTTGAAGACGGACGTGAGGCCCTGCCATCGCTTGTAAAGGGACTTGCAGAACGCCACGGCTTGCAAGGACGGATACATTTGTTGACCGGTGGTAAACTGGCACAGCTTCTGGACCACGCAGAAAGTGCCGTGACCGTCAATTCAACTGCAGCAGAGCAAGTCCTGTGGCGTGGGCTGCCCCTGAAGGCCTTTGGGAGGGCGACTTACAACCGTCCGGAATTCGTTTCCAATCAATCGCTTCCAGATTTCTTTGCCCGTCCTTGCCCGCCGGATCGAGACGCCTATGAGATCTATCGCCAGTTCCTTTTGGCCACCTCACAAATACCAGGCGGATTTTACGCAAAAGGAGCAAGACAAAGGCTTTTGCGCCGCCTGCCCGATCTGATGCTGGCCCGTGAAGACCCCTACAGCACGCTTGAAAACCCGTCTGCGTCCAGCCAGCAACACATTCTCCTTGTCACATAAGCGCCCGTGATAATGCTGGAAATTTCAAAAACCGCTCACTAGAGTTTTCACAAAATAGCCGAGGCAGGCAAAAAATCAGGTCGAGGAGACCGAGCAGTGAAACTTAAAAGCAAACGCCGGGCGCGTTTCGTTGCCCTATTTGTCGCAACCACGCTTGTCGCTGGATGCGCGCTTCCAAGATCAGGCCCCACCAAAGACGAAATCTTCTCGGGCGCAGTACAGCGTCAGGGCGATTCGTTCGTTGTGACCGTTGACGATCAAGTCACCGCAATGACATCCGTTGTCCCGGCCCTTGGGTTCGCAGAAGGGTTAACAAGCGCGGCCGCACTAGGATCGGACATCATCCGCCCGGGCGACACTTTGGGCCTTACAATCTGGGAAAATGTCGAGGACGGATTGTTGGCCAGCGCGTCGGCCGGCGGCTCGGCACTCGAGGAAATTCAGGTGGACGGCGCGGGCATGATCTTTGTGCCATACGCGGGACGCATCCGCGCTGCGGGCAATTCGACCGAGGCCGTGCGCCGCATCATCACAGAGAAACTCGAAGCTCAGACGCCTGACCCACAGGTCGTGATACGACGGATGGCAGGCGACGGCGCGACCGTGTCCTTGATCGGCGGCGTCGGCGCGCAGGGCGTGTACCCAATCCAGCGCCCGAACCGCACGTTAACCGCGATGTTGGCCACCGCAGGCGGCATCACGCTGCCCCCGGAAATCACACAGATTACACTGATGCGCGGCTCGCACAAAGGCACGATCTGGTTGCAGGATCTTTATTCCGAACCCCAGCTTGATGTCGCCCTTCGCGGTGGCGACCGGATTTTGGTGGAAGAAGACACGCGCTTCTTTACAGCCCTCGGCGCCACCGGTGCGCAACAAAAAGTGCCGTTCGACACCCAAAGCATTTCCGCAATCGAAGCTTTGGCCCGCGTAGGTGGTTTGTCGACCGGCATCGCCGATCCGACAGGGGTTTTCGTGTTCCGCAACGAACCGCAAGACATTGCCAGCGCAGTCCTTGGGCGTGATGACCTGATCGGGCCTCAGCGGATGATCTATGTGCTTGATATGACAAGCCCAAATGGCGTCTTCATTGCGCGTGATTTCGCGATCCGTGACGCCGATACAGTCTACGTCACCGAGGCACCATATACGCAATTCAGCAAGGTTTTGTCCGCGGTTCTTGGACCGTTGCAGACGGCCTCGTCTATCGACCAACTGATCGAGTGACCGACAAAAAGGGACGTCTTTGCGTCTACAATGGCGGGCTTTTGATGCGCGGCACCGAGCGCCGCATCCTTGAGCTGTCTGGATGGGACGTAGGCACGGGCGTGCCGGAAGATGGTGATCATGTCGGAATTTGGGGACGCTCACCGACCGCGTGGCGGGGCGAGGCGGTAGCCGATTGGCGGGACGCCCCGGTGGTCACGGTTGAGGACGCTTTTTTGCGCTCGACGTTGCCGGGACGCATGCGCGACGAAGCGCCTGTCGGGCTTTCGATTGATACGACGGGCGTACATTTTGAGGGCGCGGAGCCCTCGGATCTTGAAACACTTTTGCGCACATCCCCTTTGGATGACACGCAACTTTTGAACCGAGCCCGCGCAGCGATTTCACAGCTAAAGTATTGGCATTTGGGGAAGTATTCGGCGAATGATCCTGACCTGCCTGTGCCAGATCCCGGCTATGTAGTTGTCATTGATCAAACCGAAGGCGACGCGGCATTACAGGGCGCGAGCCGCAATGACTTTGCGGAAATGCTTATGGCCGCCGCGGACGAGCACCCTGCGTCAGACATTCTGATCAAGGCGCATCCCGAAACGGTTGCCGGAAAACGTGCAGGTCATTTTGCGGATGATTTGGGTGTAGATCGGGCGCGGATTCTAAGCGAACCGGTCAGTCCGTGGACGCTTTTTGACGGGGCTGTTGCGGTCTATACGCATTCTTCGACGCTTGGGTTTGAAGCGATTTTTGCCGGACACAAGCCTCGGGTTTTTGGCCAGCCGTTTTACGCGGGCTGGGGTCGGACGTTGGACGAGGTTCCCAGTGCGCGCCGTGGACGAGAGTTGACCCGCGCGCAGTTGTTTGCGGCCGCAATGATCCTCTATCCGACCTGGTATGATCCCAAGTCGGACCGGCTGTGCGAGATTGAAGATGTAATCGCGATTCTCGCGGCGCGGGCGCGAGCATGGCGCGAGGATCGCGCAGGATATGTCGGGATCGGAATGCGACGCTGGAAGCGGCCATTTTTCAAGCGAGCTTTTGGCTCCGTCACGCCGATGAAGTTCGCAAACTCGTCGGCAGCGGCAGAGCGAAAGGCCGGAAAATCCGGTCGCAAGGTCATCGCCTGGGGTATATCTGATGCGCCTGTTGGAGCACTTCGTGTCGAGGATGGGTTCCTCAGATCGCGCGGTCTGGGCGCAGATTTGGTCACGCCGCTGTCCTTGTCCGTAGATCGCCAAGGCAACTACTTTGATCCGTCAAAACGCACGGATCTGGATGATCTGATTGCCTCCTCCATTAACCTTCCTGCTGCAGAAATCGAACGCTGCAGACTGTTGGTCTCGCGCATTTTGGCTGCGGGTTTGACCAAATACAACATGGACGAGGCAACTGTACCGATCATTGAGGGACCGAGAAAAGTGCTGGTCATCGGTCAGGTCGAAGACGATGCATCAGTCCTTCGCGGGGCCGGGACGGCGAAAACAAACCTTGATCTGCTGCGCGCGGCGCGAAGCGCCCGCCCTGAGGCGTGCATCCTTTGGAAACCCCATCCAGACGTTGAAGCAGGTTTACGAAAAGGCGCAATTTCGAACGAAGATCTTAACGGTTTGGCCGATGTTGCGCTGGACAAAGTCGGGGCTCTGGCAGCGATTGGTATGGCCGACGAATTGTGGACCATTACGTCTACCATTGGCTTTGAGGCCTTGATCCGCGGGACACCGGTGACCTGCACAGGTATGCCGTTCTATGCGGGTTGGGGGCTGACCAATGATCTGGTTGAGGCCCCTGGGCATCGCGGACCGGGGCCGGAAATCATTGGGTTGGCACACGCGGCCTTGATTGGGTATCCGCGATACTTTGATACCGAAACAGGTGAGCCTATGTCGCCTGAACAAGCCGTCGATTATCTGGTGAGGGTAAAGGATCAGCCTGTGCAGACCTCACGTCTTTCGCCACTACAACGGTTGTTGAAACGCACCGTCGGCTTGCGTCCTTAGGCACGGCGCCAGCGTTGCATCACGTCAGCACCAACAGGTTGAACATCGACCAACTCGAAGGCCGGTGCTTGTGCAAGGGCGGATATTCCAAGCGGCCCTACACCTGGCTGACCTTCCGCACCGATCAATTTTCCTGCAGCGAAAACAATGAGTTCATCAACCAGATCAGCCGCCAATAGCGAGGCGGCAAGCATGCCGCCACCCTCACAAAGAACGCGTGTCAGCCCCTTATCGCCGAGCGCGTTCAGCGTCTCTTGTGGCGACAAATGTGATCCGTTCGAAGCGACCGGTATCAGAGACGCGCCCGCTCTTTCCCATGCAATTGCCTCAGGCGAAGCCAGCGCGCCCGCATCACAAACAACCCAAACCGGTGCGTCAGAAACAGACGAAAGAAGCTGAGAATCTGTCGGCAATCGTAAGTGTCTTGACGTCACAATGCGGACGGGTTGGTGCGTGGTGCCAAACCCGCGCACCCGCAGGTCAGGATCGTCCGCACGCGCCGTCCCTGCCCCCACCATAACCCCATCGTGCAAAGCGCGTAGACCATGCACAGCACGCCGCGCATCGGGTCCAGTGATCCACTTGCTCTCACCGGACGCCGTGGCAATGCGACCATCTAATGTCATCGCCAACTTCAAGGTTAACGCGGGACGACCATGATTAATGCGCGTAAAGAAGCCGCGCTGCAGTTCTTGTGCCTCACTAACCAAACAATCTGTCGAAACCGAGAGACCCGCCTCTTCCAAAAGCGCAATTCCACGTCCGCAAACTCGTGGATCAGGATCCTCAGAGGCAATGACAACCCGCCGAATTCCACAATTAACCAAAGCCTCAGCACACGGCGGCGTCTGTCCGATGTGGGAACAAGGTTCGAGCGTCACATAAGCAGTAGCGCCAATCGCCTGATCGCCAGCCTGTGCCAAAGCAATAGTTTCGGCGTGCGGGCGCCCGCCATCAGCGGTCCGACCACGTCCCACAATCCGATCATCATTAACAATTACGCAGCCCACAGCAGGGTTTGGCCATACCCGGCCCAAGCCGCGCGCCGCCAACGACAACGCATGGCGCATGTGGATTGTGTCGGCGTCGGTCACTCGTCTTTCGAAGGGGGACGCAGTTCGCTAACGAACTTGTCGAAGTCGTCTGCCGCCTGGAAGTTCTTGTAAACACTTGCAAATCTGACGTATGCAACCGTATCAATCCGGGCAAGCGACTCCATCACAATCTCACCGATCGTCGTTGAGGGAATGTCGGTTTCCCCCATGCTTTCCAGCCGACGCACGATGCCTGAGATCATCTGGTCCATACGCTCGGGCTCGACGGGGCGTTTTTGGAGAGCTATGCGGATGGAGCGTTCAAGCTTGTCGCGATCAAAATCCTCGCGTTTGCCATTAGATTTTATCACGACCAGATCGCGGAGTTGCACCCGCTCGTAGGTCGTGAATCTGCCACCGCAGGCCGGGCAAAAACGCCGACGCCGAATGGCGACGTGATCTTCCGCGGGCCGCGAGTCTTTTACCTGAGTGTCGATATTTCCGCAAAACGGGCAGCGCATCCGCCACTTCTCCCTGCCATCCGTGGGGGTCATCCCCCTTCTATCCACAGGGACTATAGGGTAGCGCCCTGATTTTGGGTAGGTCCGAATTGAAAGCACCAAATAGGCGAAACTCAATGCGTTGCGCGATTGCACCGCCAAAGCGCGAGCCGATGATCATAGGACGATTTTCGCGTCGGGTCTTAACCTTGGTTAAGGCTTTTGGATCGGCGTTTATGCCTGTGTCATCATCACCGCGACCTGGCGCTGATGCGATTGGTGTCGATGTTCGAAAAGGTAAACGCCTTGCCAGATTCCAAGCGCGATCCGGCCAGATATGACGGGAATGGTCAAGCTTACGGGCAGCATCGCGGCCTTGATATGCGCAGGCATATCGTCCGGACCTTCATATCTATGCCTCAGATAGGACATGCTTGGATCGTCCAGGGATGGCACCAGACGCTGGAAAAAAGCTTGCAAATCAGTGCATACGTCGGGATCTGCGTTTTCTTGTATCAAAAGAGAACACGACGTGTGCAGCACAAAGACTGTAAGCGTTCCGTGACCCACAACGAATGGAGTGAGCTGATCCGTAAACTCGTAGAGCCCCGGGCCATTGGTTGCGATCTCAATCAATTGCGTCATTGAGTAAGCTCATAATACTCTGTCCCTGCTGCATTCAGGACAGAGTGCGACAGCACTTTGAAACCGCGGTTTGTGAAAACTCCGAGGGGATCATCATGCTTCTGATCGGAAAACACAGGCAAGCCATTAACGAAGGTTACCGGCTCAATCGTAAGGTGAACTCTATGAATCGCCCGATGTTGAAGAAACCAGTCATGCACGCGTGTGCCCCCAAGTATCAGACCGTTTTTCAGTGGTGTGTGATCTGAAACCCGGTGAGCCAGATCGTGTGGCGATAGGTCCGCCGGGTCACACCACAGCTGGTTTGACCTTTGCCAACCCTTTGTTTTTGATGAAAAGATTATGCGTCGCCGGTGCGGCTTGTCTGCCGCGAGATGGGTGTTGCGCCCCATAATGGCCCAATCCGCCGCTTCGACGTCGCGGAAAAATAGCGATTGTTCCTCGGGACTGGCCCAGTTTTGAGGCGCGTC
>JABDQU010000033.1 GCA_013042105.1 Boseongicola sp. | reverse complement strand
AGGGCAGAAGGTTGAATTGCTGAAAGATGACGCCGATCTGCTCGGCCCGGAACCTGTCGCGCGACCCGCCAGTGAGGGACTTCAAGTCGGTGCCACCAACCGAAACCGTCCCGGCATCCGCAAGAACTGTGCCGCAGATCAGTGAGAGTAACGTTGACTTTCCCGAGCCACTTTCCCCCAGAAGCAGAACAGCCTCTCCTGCCTGCACAGTGAAGTCAGCGACTGCGATCGAAAAAGACGCCCTGCCCGGCCAGCGAAAGCGAACATCTTTAAGATTTATGATGCTGTCGGCACACAAACTCAGAACATACCGCGCAATTCTAGCGTTGGTTCGTCGCGTTCAACTTCGAACGCCTGAGCGCCCGCCGCGGACACAATCTGCACTTCCAACTCACGGGCATTCTCGAATGCATCGAAATAGGCAAATGTGATCTCGGAGAGCGCATCGGTATTGCGACAGTTCAAAGCATACTCGGCATGAAACTCGGTGTGACCTGCTTCATCGGCATGGTCTTCATCATGGTCATGCGCGTCGTCATGTCCGTCTGCGTGCTCTTCGCCGTGGTCATGGTCGTCCCCATGATCTTCGTGCCCGTCTTCGCTTTCCAAAGCGGCACTTGCCTGAACCACAGTGCACTCAGCGGCAGCAGACACAACAAACAATTCCAGAGGCCGCGCAAGTGTCGCCACAGCGGCGTCAATAGCCGCACGGTCTTCAGCACTTTCGGCCGCATATTCAAAGCCTACGATATCAGCGCCCGGAGCATGCAACTCCATCACCACATTGTTGCCCTCAATGGCTATGTTCAACTCTCCGACACCGTGTTCGTGGCTGTCCAGTTGCCGCGTGCCTTCAGCAATCGCCGGGGACGCCAGAACTGCCAGCGCGACGGGAATGACTTTTTTCATCTATTTAGCTCCAAAAATAATAACGATTCATGGATGTCAGTGGGCGCAATTTCCACACTGACCGTGAATTTCAACGACGTGGCGCTTCGCGGAGAAGTGGCTTGGCGACACCATTGCTTCGAGTTCAGGCAGAAGCGCGCCGCCATCATGTTCGTCGACATTCCCACAATCGCCGCAGATCGCCAAAACCGGCAGGCTTTTGTTGTGATCGCATCGGCACGGGACAAATGTCTTAAGCGATTCCAGCTTGTGCGCACGTCCCTGTTCCGTAAGCGCCGCAAGAGCACGGTATACTGTGGGCGGGGCGATTTCCGGTTCGGATTCCTGTAATTGTTCAAGAATTTGGTAGGCTGACAAGGGAGCGTCGGATGATTTCAGCACTCCCAGAATATCAGCTTGTCGAACGGCGGCTTGTTTGCGCATTTGCACCTCTGAGGAAACCTCTAAATTTGTTATTTTATAATATAACAAGCTGCAACTCCAAATCGGAGTGAATGGGCTTGTCTTCCTCGGCAAATATTCGACTTGGTGGCTATAGCATGTAATGGCTCAACCCAGACTAAAACCGCAATGCCGAGCGATTGGAACCATACTGAAAAATGCCAAGTGGATCGCGTGGATCAACGGGTTGCATTGCCGCTTCGAAGTTAAAGCTTAAGGGTGAGTTTCTCCAAAGCGGTCATTTGTGCCAAGCACAGCATTCGTCACAATGGGCTCAGTGCGGCCGTTCGCTGCGGTGTTTATCGAAAGTCCGCTTCACTTCCCGCCAAACCTGATAAGGACCGTTTCGTTGGTTCGGACGACAGGCTCGATACTGATGGCGCATGAAGAGTCTGCAGTTGGCCTTTAAGGAAAGGCTATGGCATCCCCAAGCCGCGAACGCGTCCATCTTTCAAGTGGAGCGAACACAAAGCTGGATGCGACTTGGAGCGTATATCCTGTATCTTGCGGCAGACGGTCACCGCAGTCCGCCCTCGACGGTGATGGCGTCGAATTTTGCCTGATCGAACCACCAGAAATCGACATTGCGGTTGAAATCATACGGCGCGGGCGTTTCCGGGATGCCGAAAATGTCCCAGATCGCCACCCGATGCGCGCCCAGATGCCAGTTTCCAATCCACAAGAGCTTTTGACGCAGGACCCGGTCGAGCGCGCGCGCAGCCGTGACAAGCTCATCGCGGCTCCCCGCATTCACGGCGCGTTCGATCAGCGCATCGACAACCGGATCGGCCAGACCGGTCAGATTGTTGCTGCCTTCCGCATTTGCGGCTTTTGATCCGTAAAAGGCCCTAAGCTCGGCACTCGGGGTCACGGCAACGCCCCACGCGGTGGCTGACAGGTCGAAATCGAACTGCTGACGACGCTCTGTCAGCGATGAGGCTTCGAGCAACTCAAACTCTGTGTCTATGCCAAGGGCCTGGAGGTTCTGGACGAATGGAACCATGACCCGCTCGAGGCTGCGGCTGTCTTCAGGGAACTCCAGCGAAAGCACGTTACCGTCAGCGTTGCGACGGATACCGTCGCTGTCCACAGTCCAGCCCGCCTCGTCCAGGAGTGTCGATGCCCGGCGCATAGCAGAACGGTCGCGGGGCTGCGGCGCACCCTGATAGGGGATATAGGCTGGTTCGGAAAAAACCTCGTCTGGCAGTTGGTCCCGAAACTCATTCAAAAGTAGGAGTTCGTCGCCCTCCGGCAGGCCAGTCGCCTGCATGTCAGTGTTCTCAAAAAAACTGTCAGTGCGCTTGTAGGCTCCATAAAACAGAGTGTCGTTGGTCCATTCGAAATTGAATGCGAGCTCAAGCGCTTTTCTTACGCGGCGGTCCTGAAGAACTGGATTGCGCAAATTGAACCAGATGCCCTGAGCATTGGCGGGGCGTCCGTCGGGAATGATCATCTGTTTGACCCAGCCGCGCTGGACCGCCGGGAAATCATACCCCGTCGCCCAGGAGGCGGAACGGTATTCGACGCGCATTGTGTATTCACCGGCGGCAAATGCTTCCAGTCCGACAGTATCGTCTGCAAAGTACTCATAGGCGAAACAGTCGAAATTATTGCGACCGACGTTCACCGCAAGATCACGTGCCCAATAGTCGGGATCACGGCAAAAGCGCAGCGTACGTGGCGGATCGACCCGGTCCAAGAGATATGGCCCTGAACCGACCGGTGCGACGATCCAGGTCTCGTCGAACGGATTGGTGTCATAGAAATGCTCGGGCAGAACCGGCAGACTGGCCAGATCGCCGGGAAACGCCGAACCGGCGCCGGGACCGAGATCGAACCGCACGCGGTGATCGTCTTCTGCCTCGACACGGGTCACGTCGCTGAGCAAATTGCGGTAATAAGGGTGTCCCATTGTTTTCAACGCATCGATTGTGAAGACGATATCGCTGGCAGTGACCGGTTCGCCGTCGTGAAAACGCGCCTCAGGCCGCAGGTTGAAGGCGAGCCACGACAGGTCTTCGGGGTATTCGATGGTTTCCGCTAAAAGGCCATAATATGCATCAGGTTCATCGTAGGCCCGCACCATCAGACTGTCATACATGTGGACGCCGACTTCGGGCGCGCTGTCGCCTTTGATAATGAAGTTGTTCAGACTATCGAACGTTGGTGTGCCGTATAGCTGGCGCTGGCTCATTGTTCCGCCCTTCGGAGCCTCGGGATTGGCATACTCGAAATGGCCAAAATCCGGACCGTATTTCAGATCACCGAAGGCAGAATAGCCATGACTGATGGTGGTGTCGGCAAACGACGGGCCGGCAAAGGCGAATGCTGCGAAAACGGCGGAGGCTCGTAAGGACATGGGCTTTCTTCCATCGGTGACGTTCAATACCACAAAGCGTGGGACGCGGGTCTGTCAAGGGTTGTGCTGGCACTCTTTAACGGTGTTGGGGTTTCAGTCCAAAAGTGTTGGCTTTTGTTTTCCATTGCCAGTTGCAACGTGATCAACCGAGACTTTCCGACCGGTCTGACTTCTTGGCGAAAGCGAAACTTGACAGAGTTACGCTTGCCTTCGGCGGCAGCCAAGTGTTTTCTCGACCGGAGTTTACTTGGTAATCCACATCGTCCGCGGTGCAGGCAGGAGCAAACCGAGTACCGGATGACTACTTGGCCCCCAGAGCGGTCAGAAGCGGCTCTTTTCAATAGTGCCGATTGCGATCAGCTGACGCCTAGTCGTTGGTGTCAACAAAGGCCGCGAAAGCATCAGAAAAGTCAGGATGCCATCGACTAAGTGCTGGGCGATTTTCTATGATGTCGCCCATGGCCCAAGCCATGCGTTTTTCATCAAGCTTGCGAGGCACGTCGTTGTCGGGACAAAGGATGTAAAAGTCTCCGCAGTTCATTCTTTCAATGAAGAATTCCGCTGTCTGCTCTGCTGTCCATGCAGCTTGTGGTTTCTCAGATAGTCCTGTGATGCCCGTGAAAACGAAACCAGGTATCAGGAGATGAGCGGTAATCTGGCTCCCGCCTGTGTTTCGTAGTTCATGCGCCAGCGCCTCGGTGAAAGTTTTGAGTGCGGATTTTGATACATTGTAGGCGGGGTTTCCGGGCGGTGTCGTTATGCCCTGCTTGGAGCCAGTGTTGATAATCGCACCTGGGCGGCCACGCCTTACCATTCCGGGCGCAAATACCTGAGTCCCGTGAATGGCGCCCCAGAGGTTGACACCAAGAATTGACTGCCAGGCATCTAGTGGACCAAGGCAAGACGAGCTGGCCCCTATCCCTGCATTATTCATCAGGATATCCGTGCCACCAAAGCGGTCGGTTACTTCGGCTTCAAAAGCAACAATCTGATCCCTTTCAGAGACATCTATCGGAGCCACCATAACGTCCGCGGCACCTGCATCCCGAAGGCAAGTTGCAACGGTGTCCAGCTTGTCCTCGGCGCTGTCGACGATTGCAAGCCGCATTCCCATGCCTGCAAATTTTGTCGCCGCAGCCAATCCAATCCCTGAGGCCCCACCGGTAACGACGGCAACCGAGTCTGCGCAGAGCGCGGGGTGGGTCATAGAATATCCTCCATTGAGCGGCCAGCTTAACCGTTGATGCAAGCGGCGCAAGTTTCGAGCGGTGCACAACGGGCAATATGCACAAAGCTCTCAACCTCGTGGAAGATGGCTTCCAATTTGAAGAAAGCGCTGTTGTTAGCTGCACCGTGGACGGCTTTGCCCCATAGACGTCTTACGTGCGACGCGCACTGAACGGCTGCTTTAAGGCCGGAGCGGGCAAAGGGACGTCGATCCGCACTGCAGCGACGCAGTTCTGATCGGACCTCACCGCGCCCATTTAAAAAGCTTTTGCCAGAATGCTATCCGAACCAAGCCAGAGAACTGGAGAACCTAGCCCGAAAAAAAATCTTGCAGATGAATGGAAAGCCGCAAGCTTGGGAAAACCCGTTAGATACCAAATCTAGGCTGCCCGTTGGATTGCTATCGAAAAGCTTCGGTGACGGGTAAGACATTTAGACTTATAAACGCCAACTTCCGGTGCGACGCCGATCTATCAGTCAACGAGGTCGGTCGGTCTGCTGGCAAAAACTCCCAATGTTTTGTTGAGCGATTACTCGGCGGCAAAGGTCGTGCCGCCGTGATTTTGAAAGCCGATGGGTTTCCAACTCTTGATATCTGTCTCAGCAACAGCCTCCCGCAGGGATGCCATGCGCCGTTTTCTTTCCTCTTCTGGCATGGCCATAGCCACTTCGATTGCGCGGTCCATCGAGCGGTTCGAAAACGGATTTGCAATCACGGCGTCTTCCAGCTCGACCGCCGCACCGGCAAACTCTGACAGCACCAGAACGCCATCGCCATCACAGCGCGCGGCGATGAATTCCTTGCAGACAAGATTCATTCCATCCGCCAGAGGCGTGATCCACGCCACGTCCGCCGCGCGGTAATAGGCCACCAGTTCTGTGAACGGAATGGCCCGCGAGATAAGCGCGACGGGCTGCCACTCCAGTGTTCCAAAGCGCCCGTTAATCCGGCCCGCGACCTGTTCGATCTCGTTTTGTATCTGGCTATATGCTGTCATGTTGCGGTTGGCAGAGACCGAGACGTGCATCAGTCGGACCTTCTCTTTCAGATCCGGCCGGCTCTCCAAAAGACGCTCAAAGCTCAATAGCTGTTCAATGCCGCCCTTGGTGTAATCTGTTCGCCCTACCGACAGCACAAGCTTTGCGTCCCCCAGTTCGGCGCGGATTTCCTCGGCCTTTATCCGCGTTTCATCGGCCCGCGCGCGTTCTTCGATATAGTCGATGTTCACACCGACGGGCGAAACGCTGATGGATGTCTTGCGTCCCTCGTGCTCCAACATCGACGGCTGCACGCGCTCGGTCAGCGCGGTTCCTTCTGAAATCCACTTCGCGGGCGCTCTGACCCGTTCGGTCACTTCAACATCAAACAAACTGCAAGCGACCGACACGAAATTCGCCGCATAGCGCGGGATATGAAATCCAACATCGTCGCAGGCCAGAAGGCTGGCGACGATCTCGCGCCGCCACGGAAGGACGTTGAACACATCGGCCGATGGGAAAGGCGTGTGGTGGAAAAATGAGATCTTCAGATCGGGACGCATCTGACGCAGATAGCCCGGCACCAGCCACAGATTATAGTCATGGACCCAGACCGTTCCACCAAAGGCTGCCTCTTCGGCGGCAGCCTCGGCGAACTGCCAGTTCACGGTCCGGAAATTGGCCCAATCCACGGGATCGTAATTATAGCGTTCCTTGAAACCGTGAAGGATCGGCCAGAAGGCCTCCTTGGACGTCACATGATAGAAATCATGTATCTGCTCGGGCGACAGGGGCAAGCGCGAGACCGAGTACTTCCCGGCCTCGTCCTCGATCTCGATCCGCTTCTCGAACTCCGGGTTGCTCGGATCTTCGGCCAGCTTCCAGGCCACCCAAGCGCCATGCGCGACGTCTCCGAAGAAGCTCTTCAGGGAAGGCACGATACCGTTCGGGCTTTTGTTCTCTTTGAGGACGGTCTTCCCGTTTTCCAAGACCTCTTCATAAGGTTGGCGGTGATAGACGATGACAAGATCGGATGACATGGGGGCGTCTCCTTAAGCTTTTGTAAACATTTGAAAATGGGAGATGGCTTCGGCGATACCGGTCACGCCCGAACCTTCGGCATGATAGACCATTTCCGCTTCGGCGATCCGTTCGACAAGCGCGTCTTCGGAATTGCCGACAGCGACCGCGGGAAGGCCCTCGGTGAGCATAGAGAGGTCGTTCATCGTATCGCCAGCAACCAAAGTGCGACTTTCGTCGATCTTGAGATGCTTGATCAGGCGGCGCAACGTCGGTCCTTTGCTGATGCCTTTCGGCAAGACATCAAAGAACCGATTGTCCGAAACAAGCGCGTCCAGACCCAAGCCTTCCACGATCGATATCGCACGCGGGTCGAAGGCGTCCGCGTCCAGATCAAAGCTCAGGCGATAGCGGAACGCCGTTGGCTGCAACGTCAGGCCCGCAATGCCGGACAACGCATCTTGCACCCGTTCGCCAGACTCTCGCCAAGCCTCTGCGATAGGAGCTTCAAGCTGGGGTAATGGGGAAATCTCGTGGTCTTTTGACATAGACGCAATCGTGGTGCCGACGTCGCCCACGACATATTCGGGCGTTGGAACACCTCGGTCGCGGCACAGATCACGGATGAAATCCGGATCTCTACCCGTCACGAAGATCAATCCAACACGATGGCGATGCGTTTCGATCCATTGGTAAAACGCCTGACGCGCCGTCGCATCACCGCCAAGAAATGTCCCGTCAAGGTCGGTGGCAAGAACGAATTCC
>JABDQU010000029.1 GCA_013042105.1 Boseongicola sp. | reverse complement strand
ACGTAGGGTTTGCCGTCTGCGCGCATCGCGCCTTTGGTATCCATCAGGTTGTACATCGGGATGCCGCCGCGCTTGGCAACTTCGTAGTCGTTGAAGTCATGCGCACCCGTGATCTTGACCGCGCCCGAGCCGAAGTCGGGGTCGGGGTAGTCGTCCGTGATGATCGGGATCAGGCGGCGGTACTCTTTGGGTCCAACGGGGATTTCGCATAGTTTTCCGACGATTGAGGCGTAGCGCTCATCCGAAGGGTGGACCGCGACCGCGCCGTCGCCGAGCATGGTTTCGGGGCGGGTGGTGGCGATGGAAATGTAGTCGCGGGTTTCGCGCAGGGTGACGTTGCCGTCTTCGTCTTTCTCGACGTATTCATACGTGGCTCCGCCCGCGAGCGGGTATTTGAAGTGCCACATGTGGCCGTCAACTTCGATGTTCTCGACCTCCAAGTCGGAGATCGCGGTTTCAAAGTGCGGGTCCCAGTTGACGAGGCGCTTGCCGCGATAGATGAGGCCGTCTTCATACATCTTAACGAAGACTTTTATGACGGCGTCGTGGAAGTTGCCTTCCTCACCGGCTGGCGCTCCGGGGGCGCCGGACATGGTGAAGGCGTTGCGGGACCAGTCGCAGGAGGCGCCGAGGCGTTTCAGCTGTTCGATGATGGTGCCGCCGGATTGCTGTTTCCAGTCCCAGATTTTGGCGGTGAAGGCTTCGCGGCCCATTTCGCGACGGCTCTTGTTGCCTTCGGCGGCGAGTTGGCGTTCGACGACCATTTGCGTGGCGATGCCTGCGTGGTCCTGACCCGGCTGCCAGAGCGTGTCGAACCCGCGCATCCGGTGCCAGCGGGTCAGGATGTCTTGCAGCGTGTTGTTGAAGGCGTGGCCCATGTGCAGAACGCCGGTGACGTTCGGAGGTGGGATCATGATGGAAAACGTCTCGGCCCCGGGCTTGGCATTTGCGCCAGCCTTGAACGCGCCTGCTTCTTCCCACGCGGCATAGAGGCGGGCTTCGGCTTCGTGGGCGTCGAATGTCTTGTTCATCGGCATGGGGGCGTTTTCCTTGGCGTGTGTGCGAAGGGGCTTTTAGCGCGGGCTTGGGGCGAGGAAAAGGGGCTAGAAGGCGCGGCGGTCGATGCGGGTTGAGAGATGGATGAGCGATTCTGATGTACGCACGCCGTTGACGGTGCCGATGGCGTCCAGCGCGGCGTCAAGGACTTCGGTGGTTTGCGCCGAAAGCGTGACGATGAGGTCGAAGCGCCCCGACGCGGTGTGGGCGGCGCGGACTTCGGGGAGGGCTTTGAGTTTCGACAGGACGGGGGCGAGTTTCATCGGGTCGATTTGCAGAAGGACGGTGGCGCGCAGGCGTTCGGAGCGCATGATGTCGCCCAAGCGCACGGTGTAACCGGTGATTACGCCTTTCCTTTCAAGCCTATCAAGGCGGGCCTGCACGGTGGAGCGCGCGAGGTCCATGTGCTGGGCGAGGGACGCGACGGGTTGGCGTGCGTTTTCGACCAGAAGTTCGATCAGTTCTTCGTCAATTTCGTCCATTTGTAGTCCTGTATCGGCGATATGTCGGATAATACCGCCGAAATAAGCTATTACACAATATGTTTCGACAGTTCGGGGCGGTAAAAAGAGGTGTCTTACCCCTTTTGGCATTGTTGAAGGAACGTCGATGTCTCTGGTTACCGCGCTTTATGCTTCCCCCTCGCAGCACCTGTTGTCCCAAGCTCCTGACCATCCGGTGTTGTATTTTGCACCTTCTGTCCTGCAAGCGACGGCGAAGCGGTTTCTGGCCGGATTTCCGGGACTTGTGACCTATGCGGTCAAGGCGAACGATGCAGAAGAGGTGCTTGAGAACCTGATGGCGGCGGGAGTTGAGGCGTTCGATGTGGCCTCGCCTTTTGAGATGGCGCGGGTGAAGGCGCTGATGCCGTCGGCGGTTTTGCATTATAACAACCCGGTGCGCTCGGAAGCGGAGGTTGCGACGGCGATTGCGCATGGGGTGGCGTCCTATTCGGTTGATTCTATGGGGGAGTTGTCGAAGCTGGTGCGCTGTGGCGTGCCTTTGAGCGCGGAAGTGTCGGTGCGGTTGCGGTTGCCGGTGAAGGGCGCGATTTATGACTTTGGTGCCAAGTTCGGGGCGGACCCGGAGCATGCGGTGACGCTTTTGCGTGCTGTGGCCGAGGCGGGTTTCGTGCCGTCGATGACGTTTCATCCGGGCACGCAATGCGCGGATCCGGCAGCTTGGGGTGCTTATATCGAAACATGTGCCACTGTTGCACGTGCGGCGGGTGTTTCGCTGTCGCGGTTGAATGTGGGCGGGGGATATGCCGCGCATCGCACGGGGGCTGCCCCGGATCTGGAGGCGATTTTCGCGGCGATTGAATTGGCGACGGTGCGGGCATTTGGGGCTGAGGCTCCGGCGCTTGTGTGCGAGCCGGGGCGTGCGATGGTGGCTGAGTCTTTCAGTCTTGCGACCCGTGTGAAGGCGATCCGTGAGGACAATGCGGTCTTTCTGAATGACGGGATTTACGGCGGGTTGGCCGAACTGCCAATCCTAGGCAACATCGACCGGATTGAGCCCGTGTCGACGAAGGCCACGCGTGAGGGTGCGCCGGTTGAGCGCGTTGTTTTTGGTCCGACCTGCGACTCGCTGGACCGGTTGCCGGGGCTGGTGCCACTGGCGGGTGATCTTGGCGAGGGCGACTGGCTGGTCTGGCACGGGCTTGGGGCCTACTCGACGGCGACGGTCACGCGCTTTAACGGCTATGGCGCGATTGAGGTGGTCACCACGGATCGCTTGAGCTGATCGGGGCGCCGCAACAATAATCACGGTGATTTTCATGGAATATCCATGACTTGAGGCTTAGGTCACTTTTATGGATGTGACTGATCCCCTTTGCGCCGCTTCGCGGGTCTGGCTCTGATGTCCTTGGGCGAGCGTCTCAAGGGCCTTCTGGGCTTTTTCCGCCGCACCGAGCGGTCTTCGCCGCAGATTGCGCGAGAGGCAGCGACCCATGTGATCCTGCTGGATGGCACAATGTCAGTGCTGGACGAGGGCAGTGAGACCAACGTCGGGC
>JABDQU010000025.1 GCA_013042105.1 Boseongicola sp. | reverse complement strand
AGCGTGAACAGACACTGAACCAGTTGCTGGTTGAGATGGACGGCTTTGATGCCAATGAAGGCATTATCATCGTTGCGGCGACCAACCGTCCTGATGTTTTGGACCCGGCTCTGTTGCGGCCCGGTCGTTTTGACCGCCAGGTTCAGGTGCCGAACCCGGATATCAAAGGTCGTGAGAAAATTCTGGGCGTGCATGCGCGCAAAGTGCCGCTTGGACCGGATGTTGATTTGCGCATCATCGCGCGGGGCACACCGGGGTTCTCGGGTGCTGATCTGGCGAACCTTGTGAACGAAAGTGCGCTGATGGCTGCGCGTGTCGGTCGGCGGTTTGTGACCATGGAAGACTTCGAAAGCGCCAAAGACAAAGTCATGATGGGCGCTGAGCGTCGGTCTATGGTAATGACCGAGGACGAGAAAAAGCTGACGGCTTATCACGAGGCGGGCCATGCGATTGTGGGGCTGAACGTGCCGCAGCATGATCCGATCCACAAAGCGACGATCATTCCACGTGGCCGCGCTTTGGGTCTGGTTTTGTCGCTTCCTGAGCGGGACCAGTTGTCGGTGACCTATACGAAATATACCTCGAAAATCGCGATGGCGATGGGTGGTCGTGTGGCCGAGGAATTGGTGTTCGGGAAAGAGAACGTCACTTCGGGCGCGTCGTCTGACATTCAGCAGGTGACGCGTATCGCGCGGGCGATGGTAACCCAGTTTGGGTATGCTGAAGAGCTTGGCTATGTGGACTACGCCAATGAACAGCAGTCGCATCTTGGCGCTTATGGCGGCGGGACGAACCACTCGAGCGAAACGCAGAAGACCATCGACGACAAGGTCAAGGAATTGGTCGACGAAGGCTACGAGACGGCCAAGCGTATCTTGACCGAAAAGCGCGATGACCTTGAGCGTCTTGCTCAAGGGTTGTTGGAGTATGAAACGCTGACTGGCAACGAGATCACGCGTGTGATTGCGGGCGAGCCTTTGAACCGGGGTGATGACGACGACGACAAGCCGTCTGATACGGATGGCACAGCATCGATTACAGCTATTCCAAAGACCAAGCCAAAGTCGAAGCCGTCGGACGATGATGGTGGCATGGAGCCAGAGCCATCGGCCTGATCCAACCCGAATAATGTTTAATCAATGCCCCGCCATCGTGCGGGGCATTGTGTTTTTGTGGTCGGGCGTCAATCATCCCCTTCGACAGAGTTATCGAAGGGTAGAGTGCCTTGATGCTTTCACAGATTGCCGATGTCGTGGATCTGATCGCGGCTGCATCGATCATCGTATCGCTGTTGTTCGTGGCCTATGAAGTGCGACTGAACCGGAAACAGGCCGAGTTGACGAACTGGCGTGAGTCACTTGTGATGATGGTCGAGTTCAAATCGCGCACGAATGACCCGGCTTTTGCGGATTTGATAATTCGAGGTCATCGCGATTTTGACGCCTTGAGTGAGGCGGAAAAGCTGAGCTTTGGGATGTATCTTGAGGAAGGCGTTCATTCGCTGGGTAATTTTCTGAAACACAACGACTCGCTTCCAAAGAAACTTGTGGGAATCGAACTTGCGTTAACAAACACCTTCGCAGACCTGTTTCTGACACCCGGCGGTTCAGCTTGGTGGGCGGATGCGCATCAGCAGGGACGCTTCATGCCCGAGACGTATCGTGTGATCGACCGAATGCTGGCAAAACGTGAGGCAAACGACGGAAAGCCGGTTCTCAGCGAGAAAGATCTCTGATGCCTGCTCTGGTCGCGACGAAATACGTGGGTCGGGTGGAATGGCTTGGATGCGTGACGGATCGGGAGGCGGACCTTGCCTCGACGGGGCGCTCTGAGGTTTTTGCCAGTTTCGCAGGTGCGGCTGATGAGGCTCATGCGGGTTTGACAAGGGCGTCTTGCTCGCGGGTTGTCACGCAGTATCCAAAAGGGACTGAAATACGGAACACGCGCCAGTTCTCGGTGGTGTCAGCGGAGGAGTTGGCGACGATTGCTGCGAATATGGGGATCGAGCGGCTTGATCCATCGTGGATTGGGGCATCCGTGGTGATCTCGGGATTGCCGGACTTCACACATCTGCCGCCGTCTTCGCGACTTCAGTTTGCGACGGGCGCAACATTGGTTGTCGACATGCTGAACCGTCCCTGTCACCTACCTGTGCCGGTGATTGATCGCCATCTGCCGAGTGCGGGTCGCAAGTTCAAGGCTGCAGCCAAGGGCTTGCGCGGCGTTACAGCTTGGGTTGAGCGTGAAGGTGATCTGCGGGTGGGCGATGATGTGCGATTGCATATCCCCGAGCAGAGGGCCTGGGTCGGCGTCTAGGGCGTGTTTCGCGTCTAAAGTTTCCGATATGCACCGCGCGACCCCTTGCTTGGACGCAAGCGGGGTCGGAAATGTCGAAATTGACGCTTACCCGAGGCCTTTGCGGGCTTATAGCGGATAGGAACGTCGAACGACGACGCCTAACAACAGGGAATTTTCGGGACATGGCCTATAAGACTGACATCGAGATTGCGCGCGAAGCCAACAAGCTGCCGATCATGGAGATTGGGGCCAAGCTGGGTATCAGCGCGGAAAATCTGGTTCCCTACGGCCATGACAAAGCAAAGGTCGGTCAGGACTTCATTTCCAGCCTTGGCGACAAGCCAAAGGGCAAGCTGGTTTTGGTGACTGCGATCAACCCGACGCCCGCGGGCGAAGGCAAGACGACTACGACTGTCGGGCTTGGCGATGGTCTGAACCGTATCGGCAAGAAGACGGCCGTTTGTATCCGCGAGGCGTCCTTGGGGCCGAACTTCGGGATGAAGGGTGGCGCGGCCGGCGGTGGCTATGCGCAGATCGTTCCAATGGAAGACATGAACCTGCATTTCACGGGCGATTTCCATGCGATCACAGCGGCGCACAATCTGCTGTCGGCGATGATCGACAATCACATCTATTGGGGCAACAGCCTTGAGATCGACGAGCGTCGCGTGACATGGAAACGCGTTCTGGACATGAACGACCGCGCCTTGCGCGACACGGTGACGTCTTTGGGTGGAGTGGCCAACGGCTTTCCGCGCCAGACTGGGTTTGACATCACGGTTGCTTCTGAGGTCATGGCTATTCTTTGTCTTGCGACCGATCTGAAAGACCTTGAAAAGCGCCTTGGCGATATGATCGTGGCATATCGCCGAGACCGTTCGCCGATCTTTACACGCGACATCAAGGCGGACGGCGCGATGACTGTGCTGTTGAAAGACGCGATGCAGCCGAACCTTGTGCAGACGCTGGAGAACAACCCGGCCTTTGTTCACGGTGGGCCGTTTGCGAATATCGCGCATGGTTGTAATTCGGTGATTGCGACGACGACGGCTTTGAAGCTGGCGGATTTCGTTGTGACCGAGGCTGGCTTCGGGGCTGATCTGGGCGCTGAGAAATTCATGAATATCAAGTGTCGCAAAGCGGGGCTTGCGCCCGATTGCGTGGTTCTGGTGGCGACTGTCCGGGCGATGAAGATGAACGGCGGGGTCGCGAAGGCTGATCTTGGGCAAGAGAACGTCGATGCCGTGAAGTCGGGTTGTGCGAACCTTGGGCGTCATATTGGGAACCTGAAATCGTTCGGTGTGCCTGTGGTCGTAGCGATCAACCACTTCGTGACCGACACCGATGCGGAAGTGCAGGCGGTGAAGGACTACGTGGCGACGCAAGGGTCCGAAGCGATCCTGTCGCGTCACTGGGAGTTGGGGTCGGAAGGGTCGGAGCCCTTGGCGCGCCGGGTGGCCGAGATTGCTGAAAGCGGCCAGAGCCAGTTTGCACCGCTTTATAAGGACGAGCTTTCCTTGTTTGAGAAAATGGAAGCCATTGCCAAGCGGATTTACCGCGCCGACGAGGTCATTGCGGATAAGAAGATCCGCGACCAGCTGAAGGTCTGGGAAGATGCCGGATATGGCCATTTGCCGGTGTGCATGGCCAAGACGCAATACAGCTTCACGACCGATCCAACGCAGCGTGGCGCGCCCACCGGGCATAGCGTGCCAGTGCGCGAAGTGCGGCTGTCGGCGGGTGCCGGCTTTGTTGTGGCCGTCTGCGGTGAGATCATGACGATGCCGGGGCTGCCGTCAAAGCCTGCGGCGGAAAACATTTGTCTTAATGACGACGGTCAAATTGAAGGTCTGTTCTAAGGCGCATGCATTCGGCCGAAGTCATATGGACGTGCGACGGGGATTTTGCTTCTGGGCAGTATTCCCGCGCCCACCATTGGCGGTTTGATGGCGGGATCGAGGTGGCGGCGGCGCCGTCGCCTGCGATTGTCGCGCCCCCTTTGGGTTTGGCTGAAGCAGTCGATCCGGAAGAGGCCTATATCGCGTCAATCTCGTCGTGCCACATGCTTTGGTTTTTGGACGTGGCTTGCCGCGGTGGGTATCAGGTGGCGTCGTATCGTGACGCTGCGAGGGGCGCGCTTCGTCAGGCGGATGGCGTGGTTTGGATCCCACGCGTGGATTTGAACGTTGCGGTGGTCTTTTCAGGCGAGACTCCGAATGAGGCAGCGCATATGGCGTTGCACGAGGCGGCGCATCACGCCTGTTTCATAGCGAATTCGGTGAAGACCGAGATCGTTGTTAATCTAAATTAAGGAATACGAGATGACGGCTACGCGCATTGACGGAAAAGCTTTTGCGGCCACGGTTCGTGAGAAGGTCGCGGCGCATGTGGCGACCTTGAAATCCGAGCACGACATCACGCCGGGACTGGCCGTTGTTCTGGTCGGTGAGGATCCTGCCAGTCAGGTTTATGTCCGCTCAAAGGGCAAGCAGACGCAGGAAGTCGGCATGAAATCGGTCGAGCACAAGCTTGATGTCGCGACTTCCGAGGCCGATTTGCTTGCGCTGATTGATGACTTGAACAATGACGAGACGATTCACGGGATCTTGGTGCAATTGCCCCTGCCCAAGCATCTGAACGAGGACCTTGTGATTAACTCGATCGATCCTGCCAAGGACGTGGATGGGTTTCACATCTCGAATGTGGGTCTGCTTGGAACGGGCCAGAAATCAATGGTGCCCTGCACGCCGCTTGGATGCCTGATGATGCTGCGGGATCATCACGGAAGCCTATCGGGCATGGATGCGGTGGTTGTCGGGCGCTCGAATATTGTGGGCAAGCCGATGGCTCAGCTTC
>JABDQU010000016.1 GCA_013042105.1 Boseongicola sp. | reverse complement strand
ACATTCGACAAAAGCGTGTTCGAGTGACCACCGACGATCACGTCAACGCCGGTTGTGCCCTCAGCCACCCGAAGGTCCACCTGATAGCCCGAGTGCGACAGCACGACGATCTTGTTCACACCCATTTCGGTCAGCTTGTCGACCTCTGCCTGAACGGCTCCGACTGGGTCGGTGAACGTCACGTTTGGACCGGGGCTTGCAAGTTCATCGGTGTCCTGTGGTGTCAAACCAATAAGGCCAATCCGCTCACCGCCTTTGGCGACAATCGTCGACTTCTGGATCGCACCCGCCAGCAACGGCTCGCCCGAGATATCCGCATTCGACATCAGGATCGGGAAGTTCGTGGAATTGACGAACCCACGCAGAACCTCAGGACCATCGTCAAACTCGTGGTTGCCCACGGTCATCGCATCATAGCCCATCTTGTTCATCATCTCAGCGGCAGCAGCGCCTTTGTAGTATTGGTAGAAAAGCGTGCCCTGAAACTGGTCGCCGCCGTCAACCAACAGCCAGTTGTCGGTGCGCTCCTTGGCGGTTTCAATCGCCGTCATCATCCGCGCAGAACCACCAAAGCACTTGCCTTCAAGGTTGTCATCTTCACCACAACCGCTGTCGAACCGGCTGATCGGCTCGAAACGCGAGTGGAAATCGTTGGTGTGCAGAATTGTAATGCTGAAATCAGCCACAGCAGCGCCGGCGCTTAGGGCCAGAATGGCTCCGCCGGACATGAATTGTTTGATCATCTTGGAAAACTCCCCTGTCGTAATCAAAACCAACACTGACCCGATAGCGCGCCCGTGTCAAAAAAAGATGACACGACCTGACGTAAACTCGCTTGACCGAACGCGGCTCGCGCGCCACAGACGGGACCATGCTCATTTTCAAGATATTCCGCCCATCCGAGTGGCAGTTGATGCACATCAATGGCACCACAAAAGGCGCGCCGATTGACGTGACTGATGGCTATATCCACTTCTCGACCGCCGCCCAGATCGCCGAGACCGCCGCCAAGCATTTCGCAGATGCAGGCGACCTTATGGTGCTCGCACTTGAGGCCGACCAACTTGGCGCAGAACTGAAATGGGAGCCATCTCGCGGCGGCCAGCTGTTTCCGCATCTTTACCGCGAGTTACGCCTTTCTGACATCCTCTGGGCCCGTCCTTATCCTAAAGGCGAAGACGGTCACATCCTGCCTGAAGGTATTGAATGAGCATGCTTGAACGCCTTGGTCTGACAGCCCTCCGACAACTTGATCCCGAAACCGCGCACGGCCTCGCGCTCAAGGCCCTGAAGTCGCCATTTGCGCCGAATATCACACCTCCGACTTCGCCCGCTCTGGCAACCGAAATCGCAGGGATTAAGATGCCCAATCCGGTCGGCCTCGCCGCAGGGTTTGATAAAAACGCCGAAGCGATTGCCCCCTTGATGCGGGCGGGTTTCGGCTTCCTCGAAGTCGGCGCCGCCACCCCGCGCCCGCAACCCGGCAACCCGAGGCCCCGCCTGTTTCGCCTGACCGAAGATCGCGCTGCGATCAACCGCTTCGGCTTCAACAACGACGGCGTCGAGGCCATCACACAGCGCCTCGCGGACCGCCCTCACGATATACCAGTCGGCCTCAATCTCGGGGCCAACAAGGACAGCGTCGACAAAGCGCGCGACTATGTCGAGGTCCTGCGTATCGCCGCACCCCACATTGATTTCGCAACCGTCAACGTCTCTTCACCCAACACCGAAAAGCTGCGCGATCTGCAAGGGGCCGACGCCCTGCGCGCGCTCCTGACAGGCGTAATGGACATCAAGGGCAAAACGCCTGTGTTCCTCAAAATCGCCCCCGATCTGACCGACGCCGAAATTGCCGAAATCGCTCAGGTCGCGGCAGACACCCGCGTTGATGCCATCATCGCAACCAACACCACCTTGTCGCGCGACGGTCTCCAAAACCGCCACAAAGATCAGGCCGGAGGCCTGTCCGGACGTCCGCTCTTCGCTCCGTCCACCCGCGTTCTCGCCCGTCTTTACCTTGAGACCGACGGCAAGATCCCCCTGATCGGCGTGGGTGGCATCACTTCGGCCGCAGACGCCTACGCAAAAATCCGCGCGGGCGCCTCCGCCGTTCAGCTTTACACAGCCATGGTTTACTGGGGCATGTCCCTGATCCCGCGCATCGCGCACGGCCTTGACGAACGCCTCGCCCACGATGGCTTCAAACACATCAGCGACGCCGTCGGAACGGCTGCAAAGGACTTCGCATGACCGTCACGATCTGGCACAATCCGCGCTGCTCCAAGTCGCGCCGAACACTGGCCTTGCTTGAAGCGCAGGGCGCACCTGTCGAGGTCCGCCACTACCTGCAATCGCCCCCCACCGAAGCTGAAATCCACTGGGCACTGACGCGACTTGGCCTGCCCGCCAAAGAGCTTCTGCGCAAAGGCGAAAAGCTGTTCAAGGACCTTGGCCTGAAGGGCGTTGCGGATGAAAGCGCGCTGATCGCCGCCATGGCCACGCACCCGATCTTGATCGAACGCCCCATCGTGTTTTCAAATGGCAAAGCGCGCATAGGCCGCCCGCCAGAAGCGGTCCTGGACGTCCTCTAGGCGCGCGCAGCACGCTCCAATGCAGGATAGCGCACCGCGAGGGTCGCACCCCGCGCGATGAACGAAATGAGCAAAGCCATCCAAAGCCCGTGGTTGGCATAGGCGGGCACAAGGGCCCAAGCTGCAACTGCGTAAATCCCGGCGGAAATAATCATCATATTGCGCATATCAACCGTTCGCGTCGCGCCAATGAAAATCCCGTCCAGCATCCACGATGCCACCCCCAAAACCGGCGCCGCAATCATCCACGGCAAGTAAATGCGCGCCTCCGCCCGCACTTCCTCGGAGGTCGTCATCAAGTCGATCACAGCCGGACCGAACGCCCAGACGCACAGCGCAAAAACAACCATCACCCCGCCACCCCAGACGCTGGTCAGAACCGCCCCGCGCCTTAACCGA
>JABDQU010000022.1 GCA_013042105.1 Boseongicola sp. | reverse complement strand
CGATGCCACGCCTGTTCGGAGACAACGGCACAGGCTCGATATTGCCGTCCAGAATGACCACGACCGACCCCACCGGCCAGACATCCGGCACAAGCCCGTCCGTCCCGCGCTGCCCACGCAGCCGCATCGACAGCGCCCAGGTATCCGCATCAATCAGATCCGCATCGCGGAACTGAAACACTTCCCAGACCCTGGTCGAAGGGTCGCCAATGGCCGCGACATTGCCCCCGTTCAGCAAGGCCGCCTCGCTGATACTGCCAAGCGCACCGCCCGACACCTTCACCTCCAACGCAGGCCCCCGATCATATTGCCCGACCCGCGCCGCGCCCAAGGGCGTCAACGTCTCGCCAATGATCGCCGCGCGCGGCACGTTCGCCTCAAACCCCCAGTCATCGCCCGTATCCGAGCCATAGACAGCCACCGACCCCGGCCACGGCGACGCCGCAACCGCAATCACTGACGCTTCAGGGCTTTCGTTCCCCGTCAACAACGGCAAATCCAGCATCACAGGCCAAACTGGCAAAGGTGCCGTCACCGCCGACGTCGGAACCACCGCTTCCGGCGCCGGCGCACGGTCGTACGCCCCGGATACGACACGCACAGCCTCAACCACCTTCGCACCCGCATCCTCGATCCGATCAATGCGAAACTGCCCCGACACGTCCCCCGTTTCCAACTGCACAACATCGCCCGCAGCCACATCAAACGACGGTGGCAACGTCAGCGAGACTTTGTCGCGTGCCACGCGGACTTCCGACAACCAGCGCTCAGTCGTCTGGACACCTTCAGATTGCGTCAGAACCAACGCAACTTCGCTTGTAGCCTCGCCGTCCGCCCCGCTATCAGGGTAAACGCTCTCCTCGGCGCGCAGCTGATAACTGCCATCCGCTTCAATGAAGTTCAGCCGCACACGCCCCGGCACATCCACCACAGGCTCGCGCGTCTGCACGATCTGCCCCGTCTCCCCATCATCTACCAGATGATCCGGCGTCACGACCGAAACCGGATGCGCATCGCGGTTCTTGAACACCAACCGACCATCACGCTCGACCACATCCACACCGCAAGCCAACAACAACGGCTGCAACGCAGACCGCGCATCCTCGCCGCCCTCCAGCCGGTAACCGCGCACAAACCCGTAAAGCTCCGATACGTCGACGTCCGTAACGCCCGCCTCCGCACAGACCTCTGAAACCACCCCCGCCAAAGACCGAGACGACACCCGCCCCGAAAGCCAATGCCCCCGCGCGTAATTCTCACCATCACTCCACAACTCGGAGTTCCCCGGAAAATGCGGAAAGGGCCGCGTGTCCCAAGCCCAGACAAACATCCGGTCCGTATCAACCATCCGGCCCTCATAAAGCGCCGCTTCAGGATTGTGCGCCGGATCGCTCCAAAACTCGGCCATCGCCCGCAAATACTGCATCTGGATCAGATCATCCCGAGCACCGTTCGAATACTTGGGCAACGCGCTTTCCGACGACTTTGCATCCAGAAACTTGTTCGGCTGGTTGGTGGCCTTATCCAAAGCCGAACAGCCGATTTCATCCACCCAGGCCCCATCAAACTGAGGCCCCCTGAGCCCTTCAAAATCATGCGACGAAAACACCTGCGCCACCGCCCCGTTCGGCCAGACCAACCGCCGCCGCGAGGCTTCCCACACAGGCTTTCGATCCTCCAGCGAACAAGCCACAATCCCGCTCTCACCCAAAACCATCACATCGCGCGCCTGATCAAAGGTCTCGCCCACCAAAGCAATCCGGCGGCACCGACCCGCATCCTGAGGCCCAGCGCCTTCAACCTGCGACCGGACCCACTCCGCTCCGGCCCGTGTCTTACCAGCCCCTCGACCGCCCAAGACCATCCACGTCCGCCAGTCTCCTGTCGGTGGCAATTGATGCGGCAAAGCCCAGAACTCAAAGAGATACGGCAAAGCCCGCACCACATCGGCCGGTAACTCACTCAGAAATCTCGCCTGCCCCTCGGGCGTCGCGGATGCGATTAAGCTTGCGCCCAAGTTCGTCGCGGGCTGTGTCGAAGTTATGGGGTCTATGCGTAAAGACCCCGCCGGAAAGCTGGACACGTTTGTCATTCGTCTGAATCTCCTGGATCACAGTGGTCCGGGTTTTCGCAAGCATCATGATGGCGCTTGAGATATCTGTATCAAGCGGCGCATCCGTCGCTCGCAGTCGTCCAGCCGCCGTCTCAAAGGCTGCCATTAAGTCGCGCAATATCTGCTCACTCTGCGCAAGGAGCCGACGCGACGCGTCAGCCCCGGTATTCCCGGTAGGGTCATCCGTCATAACGGGGTCCTGTATGCTTTGGGAAATGCAGGCGATTCTGGTTTTAACACGCCGCAGGCTATCCCCGCGGCCGCTTTGCCACCTGTCCTATCTTGCCTGAAGGTATGCCATAGACCGTGCGCAAAGTCAAGCGTAACCTACTGAAAACACTGAACAATACCGCACGGTGCAATTACCAAAAGGTTAACGCGGCCACGCCCAATCCCACAAAAGCCCTCGCAATCAAGGCGCTACTCGCTGTTGCGCTCGGCTTCAATCTTGCGCCACTCAGCGACATTCGCGTTGTGCTCGGCCAGCGTCACAGCGAAAGCATGGCCCCCTGTCCCGTCCGCCACAAAGAAAATATAGTCGGTTTCGTCAGGATTAAGCGCCGCCTCAATCGCCGCCTGCCCCGGATTGGCAATCGGAGTCGGCGGCAGCCCGTTGATCACATAGGTATTCCACGGCGTCTCGCGCCGCAGCTCGCTCTGGCGAATACCACGCCCCAGAATACCCTCACCCCGCGTGATCCCGTAAATCACCGTTGGGTCCGTCTGAAGCCGTATCCCCTGCCGCAAGCGGTTGGCAAACACACTGGCCACCACGCCACGCTCTTCCGCCACGGATGTCTCTTTCTCAATGATCGAGGCCAGAATCAAAGCCTCCTCAGGCGTCTCTACCGGCGCATCTTCCGCCCGGTTCTCCCAGGCCTCCGCCAGCCGGATCGACTGTTTCGCCGCCATCGAATTGAGGAACTCTTCCCGATCCTGCCCGGGCCGTATCTCATAGCCATCCGGTGCCAACGTGCCCTCGGCAGGTATCTCAGCAACCTCGCCCTCAAACACATCCAACGCCCGGATCGCATCCACAACCTGCCAGCTCGTCACCCCTTCCGCGATCACGACCCGATACCGCGTCGCCACATCATCGCGCGCCGCCACATAAGGCTCCGGCAATTCGCCCTCGCCGGGATCAAACTCCGCCGTCACCTCGAATTCCTGAGACGACGCATCCAACTCGCGCACCCGCACCGACTTCGAGTTCACCGACACCCGGTAAATCACTTCCGTGCCACAGGTCGACAAACCATCGCCCGTGATCGCATCCACGATATCGGCCATCGACGCGCCTTCCTGAATAAGGAAAGACCCTGCCTTCAGATCATTGGCTTTTTCCGAGTAATCCGCACCCAAACGATAAATCGTCGCATTGCTGATTGCGCCCTGCGCCTCAAGATCGACCGCCACACGCCGCATATTGCTGCCCGGCTGCACCTGCAGACAAATCGCATCCGCCAAAGGCCCCGGACCCTGATACTGCCGCTGCGCCCAGGTCAGACCGCCAAACGCCACAATCAGCGCGACAATCATCAATGTCAGAACATTCGACGCCAGATTACGCCACATCAGTCGTTAACCCGTCCCATAACCAGCGAAGCGTTTGTGCCGCCAAACCCAAACGAGTTGGACAAAGCCACGTCAATCTTGCGCTCGCGCTTCGCATTCGGAGCCAAATCCAGCTTTGGCTCAATCGCCGGATTGTCCAGATTGATCGTCGGAGGCGCCACCTGATCGCGCAAAGCCAGAATGCAGAAAATCGCCTCCACAGCACCCGCAGCCCCAAGCAAATGCCCGATCGACGACTTCGTCGACGACATCGTCGCGCCCGCCGCCGCATCGCCCATCACGCGCTCAACCGCGCCCAATTCAATCGTATCCGCCATCGTCGAGGTGCCATGCGCATTGATGTAATCAATGTCCGCCCCCGTCAGCTTGGCCGAACGAAGCGCGGCACGCATCGCACGCTCCCCGCCCTCGCCATCCTCTGAAGGCGCCGTAATATGATACGCATCCCCCGACAGACCATATCCCAGAATTTCTGCGTAAATCTTCGCACCGCGCGCCTTGGCGTGCTCATACTCCTCAAGCACCACAACGCCCGCACCTTCACCCATCACAAACCCGTCCCGGTCCGCATCATAAGGCCGCGACGCCTTCTCCGGCTCATCCGCCCGCTTGGTCGACAAAGCCTTACACGCATTGAACCCGGCAATGCCGATCTCACAAATCGGGCTCTCCGCCCCACCCGCAACCATCACATCCGCATCATCGAGCATGATAAGACGCGCCGCATCGCCAATCGCATGCGCGCCTGTTGAGCAGGCCGTCACAACCGCATGGTTCGGCCCCTTAAAGCCAAACCGGATCGAGACCTGCCCGGAAACCAAATTGATCAAAGATCCCGGAATAAAGAACGGCGAAACCCGACGGGGTCCGCGTTCCTTCAGCAAAACAGCCGTCTCCGCGATCGACTGCAAACCACCGATCCCCGAGCCAATCATCACGCCCGTGCGCTCAAGGCTCTCTTTGTCCTCAGGTGCCCAACCTGCATCCTTCACCGCCTGCTCCGCAGCCGCCATCCCGTAAATGATGAAATCATCCACCTTGCGCTGTTCTTTCGGCTCCATCCAGTCATCCGGATTGAACGTCCCGTCAGACCCATCGCCGCGTGGAACCTCACAGGCATAAGTCGTGCCCAGATGGCTCGCATCAAACCGCGAGATCGTCCCCGCGCCCGATTGCCCGGCCAAAATCCGGCTCCACGTTTCCTCCACACCACACGCCAGTGGTGAGACCATTCCTAATCCTGTGACGACGACGCGACGCATGCCTGTTCTCCGGTTCTAAATGCCGTTCCTGACGTCATACACGCCCCGCGAAACGCGCGCAATCAAGCCGCGCGCCTTCCCGCCCGCACTTTGCCCCTCGTGTTAAGAGCTTAAAAACCCTCATCGCCTAAAGTCCCCTTTTTCAAGCCCCAGCGCCCGATTTCACGCAAAATGCCGCCGCCAGCCCTCAAATGCCTTTGCCTATCCGTGATGCTGACCGCTTTCGGTAGCACCGCCGCGTTTGCATGCTCGGCCTCTCGGCAACTATCTGACCTCGGTCAGGCCTATGAAACAATGCTCGCCGCCGACAGCCAAAGCAACTGGCAAAATCAGGCCGCGCGCCTCTCGGAAACCCTCTCCACTACCGACGCCGCCACCTTGGGTCGCGACCTTGACGCCGAAGGCGCACCGGCCGACATCACGCGCATCGCGCGCCTCTTTGCCGACGCCTCAAATCTTCTGAACGACACATGGAACGACCGCACACGCCACACCGCGCGCACGCTCGAAAACCTGACCTACATAGACCGCCTGCTCACAGCCACAGCCTGCACCACCAACCCATCGGTCCTGTCGCAAGCCGCCCCCAGTGACCAAGTCGCACCCCAATCCCCCAAAGCTGCAACCACCGCCCCACCCGTCTTCACGACCAAACCGCTCTGGCTCCTCATCGCCCTCACCCTCGCCGCAGCCCTTGGCGGAGCAACCCTACTGGCAACCCGCAAAACCATACGCCCCAAAGGCCGCACCAAACGCCTGACCCGCTACCCTGCCGTGATCCCGGTCCTCGTCACCGTGCAGAACGCGCCCCCCGACCTTGCCGACACCGCCGATATCTCGCTCGGAGGCGTCAAACTCGCCTGGAAGAACGCGCCCCCTGCCGGCACGGCGCTCACGGTCGATTTCAGCGAAGTCGAATGCGCCGCCACCGTGGTCTGGTCAAACGCCCACTACGCTGGCCTGCGCTTTGACGCGCACCTCACCGAAGACGACCTCAATCGCATCCGCAACCGCAACAACAATCCCTGAAAGCGCCACCACCGGCGCAAACGAAAAACGGCGCCCCCGAAGGGACGCCGTTTAAAACCGAAAAAAAGCCGCAGGTCTTATGCAGCTTCTTTGATAAACTTCACCGCGTCGCCAAAGCTCTGGATGGTCTCAGCCGCATCATCCGGGATTTCAATCCCAAACTCTTCTTCAAACGCCATTACCAGCTCAACAGTATCAAGGCTGTCAGCGCCCAGATCATCGATGAACGATGCGTTCTCAGTGACTTTGTCTTGTTCAACGCCCAGATGCTCGACGACGATCTTACGCGTGCGATCTTCGATGTCGCTCATGTCAATTCCTCACATTCTCTCGGGGACTTGGCCCACATTCAATAGTCTCGCCTCGAAAGGAACACGGCTAAGCGCGCTCCAAGCCCCGGCGAAGATGCGCGTCGCCTATATCAAATCCCCGTGAAAGGCAAATCATATAATGCATACGCGCCATGCATCTATAACATGGCCATTCCGCCATTCACATGCAATGTCGCACCGGTAATATATCCGGCCTCGGCGCTTGAAAGATACACCACAGCGCTCGCAATCTCATCCGCCTCACCCATGCGCCCCATCGGCACTTGCGTCAAAATCGCCCCCTTCTGATCGTCGTTAAGCTTGTCCGTCATCGCAGTTGTGATGAACCCCGGCGCCACGCAATTCACCGTAATTCCCCGGCTCGCCACCTCATACGCCAGAGACTTCGACATCCCCACCAAACCCGCCTTTGACGCAGCATAATTCGCCTGCCCCGGATTACCGGTCGCACCGACCACGGATGTGATATTCACAATACGCCCCCAGCGCGCCTTCATCATACCCCGCATGACACCCTTCGACAGGATCATCGCACTCGTCAGGTTCACCTGCAAAACGCTGGCCCACTCCTCATCCGACATGCGCATGAACAAATTGTCCCGCGTGATCCCGGCGTTGTTCACCAGAATATCCACCGAGCCCATCGCCTCAATCGCCGCCTTCGGCAACGCCGCCACATCCGCGCTGTCACTCAGATTGCACGGCAACACATGCGCACGGCCTCCAAGCTCTGCCGCCAAAGCCTCCAAAGGATCAACCCGCGTGCCCGACAAACCCACCGTCGCACCCCGACTATGCAGCCCCCGCGCAATCGCCGCGCCAATGCCACCAGACGCGCCCGTCACCAACGCCGTCTTGCCCTCTAAATCAAACATCGCTCGTCCTTCACCTGTTTAAAAATATCCCGGGGAGTCCGCGCCAGCGGACGGGGCAGCGCCCCTACCCGCGCAGAGCTTCCACAGCCCCCGCCACATCCGCCGCCGTCCCAACGGCGCGCGTCTCAGCGTCCTTCGCAATCCGCCGGATCATCCCGGACAAAGCCTTGCCCGCGCCAACTTCCCAAAACGCCGTGACAACGCCCTCACCGGCCATCCAGGCCACGCTTTCACGCCAGCGCACCGACGCCGTCACCTGCTCAACCAGCAAATCCGCAATCCGGCCTGCATCCGCAACCGGCTCTGCCAGTACATTCGCCACCACCGGCACGCTTGGATCGTTCATCTCAACGCCTACCAAAGCCTCAGCCATCTCGCGCGCCGCAGGTTCCATCAGATCACAGTGAAACGGCGCTGACACCGGCAGCATCAACGCCCGCTTGGCCCCGCGCTCCTTGGCCAAAGCCGCTGCCCGTTCAACTGC
>JABDQU010000198.1 GCA_013042105.1 Boseongicola sp. | reverse complement strand
ATATCGCCGGAGCGTTAATGATCTATTGCGGAGGCTGCATGCTGGCCGTTCAGGAACAACTTGATGACGTGGCAGCGGGCGTCCGCGAAGCACTGCCGGGCGTGCCATTCCTTGGGGTTTTCACATTTGGCGAACAGGGCGTGGTTCTTGACGGGCGTAATCGTCATGGCAACTTAATGATCTCGGCGATAGTCTTCGGAGCATGACGCCTGGAGACAAACAATGGACGACGATGAACGCCTGAGAGAAGCTCTTTTAGAGTTGGAGCTTCTCCGCGAGCGTGAATCCAAGCGCTTGGTCGAGACCCAAACCCTTCTCGCTGCGCTAGAGGCCATGACCACTTCTGAGCAAATCGATGACGGGATCAATTCGATCCTGCAGTCGTTGAGCGATGCACTGGATTGCCAGAACGTGCTTTTACTGGAAAAAACGGACGTTGGCCAGGTTATTGGCCACGCTACGGATGCTGAGATCATAGGCGCGCGTTGGGATGCGACCGGATTGCTGACGCGACCGAGACGGATCGTAGACCTTCAAAATGTAAAGGGTCTTTGGGGTGCCTTGCCGGAAGAATTGGCGCGATATCGTTCGATGGTCTCAATTCCGCTGCCGGATCAGACGCAAGGCATGGTGCTGGCGGCATTTTCTGACAACGTCGGTCGCTTTCGTACCAGAGATACCGACCTTTTAGCGCGAATTGCATCTGTAGTTAGCCAAGGTGTTTTGCATCGAAGTTTAGCGGGGCGGAACAGCTTTCTGGCGGAAGTAATTGACCGATCACCGGTATCCGTCGCAATCGCCGAGGCAAAAGGCGAGATGCCTCTGGTTTATGTGAACGACGCCTTTGTCGAACTGACCGGATATGAACGCGCCGAAATCCTCGGAGAAAATTGCCGAATGCTGACGGCCGAAGAGCCGGGTAGTGAGGTGCGCACTAGCATTCGGCGCACCGTGGCCGAGAGAGATATAGGTAGTTTCACTCTCAAAAACCGGCGCAAAGACGGCAGCTTGTTTTGGAACGACCTTCGGTTGTTTCCGATTTTGGGCAATGAAGGCGAAGTCACACATATGGTCGCTACGCAGACCGATGCGACCCAACGCGTTCAGGCCGAAGTTGAACGAGACGAAGCGAGACGTCGGCTTGAGGGCGCACTGACAGCAACAACGGAAGGTTTTCTCGTTCTCGGAGCGCTAGGACACGTTCGGTTTGTCAACGAAACATTCCGGGGGCTTTTCCAGGAAGATCCTCTGATGGTCGACGAACTGCTTCCTGGCGCAGTAATGGCCATAGTGTTCGGGTACTCGTCATCGAGCGCTGCAGTATCGTTTCCGGACATTCTCCGGGAATTGAAAGCCCATGAGATCAAAACGAAAGATGGACGCCACTTTCAAATTCGCCCTCGTCTCATACCGACGGGGGGTGTCGTTGTTGCAGCATCTGACATCACACAGGTCAAGGTTAACCAAAAAGCACTTCGCCAGCGCTTGGCTGCGATTGAGAGAAGTCAGGACGGAATTGCAATCGGTGACAGTGATGGTCGCTTGATTGATGCCAATCCCAGCTTGCTTGCACTTTGGTCGTTTGACAATGAAGCTCACATATTGGGGCGGAAGTGGACGAGTTTTTATGATGCGTCCTCTGTTTCAGTATTTTCGGACAGCGAGGCTTGGTTTCGCCGAAAAGGCGTTTGGCGTGGGGAGGCGAAGTTAAAAGGCGGCGGCGAGCTGCGCATCCATGATGTGTCGGTGAGTTTGGTTCCAGATGTTGGGAGCGTTCTGATAATTCGCGACATCACTGAGCGCAGACGTAACACGGAAGAGCGCGCCGACCTAAGGAGGCGGCTTGACCGGGCACAAATGCAGGAACGACTGCATCGCGTATCCGCTGGTCTTGCGCATGATTTCAACAACTTATTAACGGCAATTCTGGGTTCGGCATCGCTGATTGACGCTGTAGAGGACCTGCCGATGCCTGCCAGAAGCGCCGTTGATCGCATTCAGACGGCGGCGCAGCGTGCTGCTGACTTGACGGACAGCTTTCTGGATTTGGGATCACGTGACAAAAGCGCTGAGAATATCGAACTTGGTGCAATCCTGCGCAACACTGTGGATCTCGCTCGGGGGGGCGCGCCTTCTGGTGTACGTCTGACGGCTTCGCTTCAAGATACCCCGATACAAATACAGGCTAGTCAGACGGATGTTTTGCAAGTCGTAATGAACCTTGTAGTTAACGGCATTGACGCCTGTGAAGGTAAGCCTGGTGAAGTGCGCGTGTCCGTCAGCAAGCAGCAGGAATTTACGAAGGACGCCAACTTTTTGGTAGGTCATGCCAAAGCGGGTCAAAACTACCTTGCGATAAATGTTGAAGACACTGGCAAGGGTATGTCTCCGGAAACGGTTGCAACAATTCTGGAACCCTATTTCACGACAAAAGGAAATAAAGGCACCGGATTGGGACTTGATATCGTGGGATCGATTATCGAGGAAAACAATGCTCTGCTGGAAGTTCAGAC
>JABDQU010000021.1 GCA_013042105.1 Boseongicola sp. | reverse complement strand
CCTATCTACGTTTTTGTCTGGCCGCGCGGTTGTCTCCGCCGGTCTTTGGGGTTGGTCCTTAGTGGCCGTGACGTAAACGCAAATAAGAAGGGTCGGCGGTAACCGACCCTGCTCAAGTCTCTGCGCTTACGGTTGTAACCACCGCTTTGACGCGCGCTTCATAGGGCGAACGCCCCTGTAACGCAAGTGTTTCGGCCATATCGACCCCAAGTTGCGCACCCTTGCCTGCTCTTAACCTCTTAAGATCCCGTTCAAAACCAGCCAATCCACCCCGCACACCCCACGGTATACCATAGAACACACTGAAAACATGGGATTATTTCCTTGAAATACGCCCATCGCCCCCTATCTGCTGGAACAGCAAAACAGGAGAGAAGACCCCCATGCCGAAGCCAAACACCCAGTTTGAACTCGACGTTGAAGATCTCGACCTGATCGAGACCGCGCTACGCAAAGCCAAACGCGAAGCCGACATAGACGAGCGCGAAGTCGCGGACCTCTTGGGCCGCCTCCACAACCAAAAAGTCTTCTACCGCCCCGGCGGCACCTACGTCGGCGGCTAACCTACACCAGGCTGTCCGTATACGATTGCAAGTGTTCGACCGCGTAATCGACCACTTGATGCACCGGACTGTCCGGCCCCACATTCGCAGGCCAAACCGCGTGAAGCTCGACCGGCTTCAGCGGCACATCCGGCAAAAGCCGCACCAACCGCCCCTCCCGCACCAGACTGATCAAAGCGCTGCGCACGGTTGGAAACACCCCAAGCCCCGCCTCGCAAAAGGCTGACCCCATAATCACCGAATCCATCGACGCCCGCACTGGCATGTGGGGCAACCTGTCCGGCGGGTTCTCCAGTAAATACTTCAGCGACACCCCCTCCGGGCTTTCAATCCAATCCCATCCCTCAAGATCGTCCAGCGTCTTCGGCATCCCGCGCTCCGCCACATACTCCGCACTCGCGGCCAGCCAGAGATCCTGCCGGTAAACCCTGCGCGCCTTGTAACTTGAATCCGCCAATCCCCGAAAACTGCCCCGGAACGCCAGATCATACCGCGACCCCTCCAGATCAACGAGGTTATCCCCAAAATGCATCGTCAGATGCAGCTTCGGAAAAGCAGCGGCCAGTCGCACATGATATCCCTGAAACATCGGATGCACCGACCCCGACGGCAGTGTAATCCTGAGCCGCCCCTCCGGCTGCTCCCGCCGCCGCGACATCGCCCCAAGCCCGGCTTCCGCTGCCTCCGTCATCCGCCGCGCGCTCTCCAACAACTCCGCACCCGCATCGGTCAAAGAAATCCGCCGCGTCGTCCGATAGAGCAACGCGAACCCCAGATGATCCTCAAGCTGCGAGACATGATGGCTCACCACGGAGGGCGACAGCCCCAAGACCTTCGCCGCGCCCCGAAATGAGCCCGCGTCCATCACGGCCTTGAAAACGGCCATCCTGTGCATCTGATCCAGCATTGTGCGATTTGATAGAACAATAAAACGCAAAAATCACGGATTATCTCGCGATACTCCATGCTGCAATGTGAAATCACCAACTCAACAGCAAGGAAACACCATGACCCGTATGATCGCCATCGCCCGCATCGACCCCAGCAAAAAGCGCGACACCTGGATCGCCGAGCACAACGCCGAGTTCGGCCAATACGCCACCATCGACGGCGCCTTCGCCCATCCCGAAGACAAGAACCAGATGGCCGTTGTGATGAACGTCACCGACCTCGACGGCCTGCGCGCCGTCTCCCGCACCCCTGAAGGAGACGCCTTCATGCGCGAACGCGGTTTCGTTGAACAACTCGACTACTTCCTCGAGGCCTGATCCATGCGCCTCAAGAAACTCCTCACCCGCCTCATCGACAGCACCTCAGCCCCGCGCCCCACACGATCCGCCGACGAAGCCCTCATCGACCTCGTCTGCTCGCAACAAGACCTGCCGTTTTTCCTCCACCCACCCGTCAGCAGGCGCTAAAAAACGAAATCGCCCGGAGCCAGCAAAGCTCCGGGCGCTTTCACACCAAATATCACCAAGCCTCAGCCGTATTTCTCAGGCCCGACCCACTGGGTCACATTATAGCGATCTCCATGTGCCCAGCCCAAAGGCAGCGCCGCTTCAATCGCCTCAACCTGCGCCTCCGACAATTCCAACTCCGCACCCCGGATCAACTCGCCCAAATGCGCGACGGATTTCGTCCCCGGAATAGGCACCACATGGTCACCCTTCGCCCGGCACCACGCCACAGCCAACGCCGCCGCCGGCTCGCCCATCTCGCGCGCCAAAGCCAGAAACGGCTTCACCGCCTCAAGGTTCTTCGAATAATTAGGCTCCATAAACCGCGGGTTCCCGTTCAAAAAGGGAATGTCCTCCAAGGCCTCCCGCGTGAACGGCGCATCCGTCAGAAACGAGCGTCCCAACGGCGAAAAGGCAACCAACGTCACCCCCAACTCACCACAGGCCTGCACCAATCCCATCTCACAGGCCCGCGTTGACAACGAATACTCTGACTGAACAGCCGTCACCGGAAACTCCGCATGGGCTTCGCGCAGAGAATTCGGCGCAATCTCGGAAAACCCGATCCCCTTCACTTTACCCTTCTCAACCAACCGCCCAAGCGATCCCGCAACCTCCTCAATCGGAATGGCCGCCTCGCGCCGATGCACATAAAACAGATCAACGTAATCCACGCCCAACCGCTTCAAAGACCCATCCAGCTCCGCCTCAAGGTAAGCACCTTCATTGTTGAACCGCCGATCCGGATCGCCAATCACGATCCCCGCCTTGGTCGCAATCGTCCAATTGTCGCGCATCCCCGGCCGATCCCTCAGCCACGCCCCGCAAATCTCCTCCGAGCGCCCCTCGCCATAGATATTCGCCGTATCCAGATGCGTCACACCGGCGTCAAAACAGGCATCCAACACCTCGTTCGACTTCTCCTGCGTGGTGCCACCATAGGCCCCGGCAAACGACATCGCCCCCAACCCAAACTGAGTGATTTCCGGCCCGTTCGCCCCAAGCGTTGTCGTCTTCATACCTTTTGCCCTTCCAATCGCGCCTCAACCACAGCCACGGCCGCCGCCAAAGCGTCATCAATATCCAACTGCGACGTATCTAACTGCACCGCATCCTCAGCCGCGCGCATCGGCGCATCGGCACGCCCCATATCCCGCGCATCCCGCTTTTTAACCTCGTCCAGCACATCTTGAAAATCCGCCGCCTGCCCCGCAGCGCGCAATTCCTCAAACCGCCGCCGCGCCCGCACGTCAGCACCCGCCGTCACAAAGAGCTTAACGTCCGCATCCGGACAAATCACCGTCCCGATATCGCGCCCGTCCAGAACCGCCCCGCCCTCGCGGCGCGCAAACTCCCGCTGAAACGCCACCAAGGCTGCGCGCACCTCAGGCACCGTCGCCACCCGAGACGCCAGTTCCGCCACGGCCTGCGTCCTCAACCCATCGCGCACTAAATCCTCTGGTTCCACGGCCTTCGCAGCATCTTCCGGGCTCAGTCCGGTCTCCAGAACCTTGCGGCCCGTCGCACGATACAACAACCCCGTATCCAGATGCGCAAATCCAAACCGCTCCGCCAGACCACGCGAAATCGTGCCCTTCCCGGCAGCAGCAGGACCATCGATTGCAACTGTAAAGCGCATACCTCAAGCCCTTCTTCTGTTTAGAAATATCCCAAGGGGGTGTGGGGGACAGCGTCCCCCACCCACAGCGACGGGCCAATGGCCCGGCGCAAAGCTTAAACCGCGCGCTTCAGCGCGTCCACCAGATCGGTCTTCTCCCAGGAGAACCCGCCGTCCGCCTCAGGCGCGCGCCCGAAATGACCGTAAGCCGCGGTGCGCTGATAAATCGGCTTGTTCAATTCCAGATGCTCGCGAATGCCACGCGGGCTCAAATCCATCGTCGCGCGCACAGCCTTCTCGATCAACTCCGGCGCAACCTCGCCCGTGCCAAACGTGTCGGCGTAAACAGACAAAGGCTTCGAGACCCCAATCGCATAAGACAACTGAATAAGACACTTCTCCGCCATACCAGCCGCCACGACGTTCTTGGCGAGATACCGCGCCGCATAAGCCGCCGAGCGGTCCACCTTCGTCGGATCCTTGCCGGAAAACGCGCCACCGCCATGCGGCGCCGCCCCACCATAAGTATCCACAATAATCTTGCGCCCCGTCAGTCCGGCGTCCCCGTCAGGCCCACCGATCACGAACACACCCGTCGGGTTCACCCACCACTCGGTCGCTTCCGTCAGCCACCCATCCGGCAAAACTTCCCGAATGTAAGGCTCCACAATCGCGCGAATATCATCGCTCGTCTGGCTCTCATGGGCATGCTGCGTCGACAACACGATCGAGGTCACCTCAACCGGCTTGCCATCCTCATAGCGCAGCGACAACTGGCTCTTGGCATCGGGGCGCAACGTCGGCTCATCCCCGGATTTGCGCGCCTCCGCCAATCGCTTCAAAATCGCATGCGCATAATGAATAGGCGCTGGCATCAATTCCGGCGTCTCACCAACCGCATAGCCAAACATGATCCCCTGATCACCGGCCCCTTCGTCCTTGTTGCCGGACGCATCCACACCTTGCGCAATATGCGCCGACTGGCGGTGCAACAGGTTCGTCACCTCACAAGTCGCATGATGAAACTCATCCTGCTCATAGCCGATGTCTTTGATACAGGCGCGCGTGATCGCATCGATCCGCCCGAGATAATCGTCAAGCCGCCCCGCATCCGACAGACCAACCTCACCGCCGATCACCACACGGTTCGTCGTGGCAAAAGTCTCGGCTGCGACCCGCGCTTCGGGCTCCTCGCTCAAAAACGCGTCCAATACCGCGTCCGAGATGCGATCGCACACTTTATCGGGATGACCCTCCGAGACACTCTCAGAGGTGAAAATATAGTTCTGGCGGTTCATGGATCGTGCTCCGTTAATAATTAACCCGTCACGTCAGGAAGCCGTTGTGACAGTGCATCTGCGTTAAAGCCTTCATGTCGCCTTGGCAATCCCGTTGCGCCATGCCGCGACAGTTAGCGCGGTTAAGGTTACCAATAGGAAAATTGCGACCGGAATGTCGCCCGAGCGCGCATAAACCGTCGCCGCCCGCCCCCGAGGAATGCTCGTATCAAAAAAACCCGCCTCGCCCAGCGGAAGAAACTCGATCACCTCGCCCGTCGCATCAATCACGGCCGATACGCCTGTGTTCGCCACCCGCACCAAAGGCAATCCCTGCTCAACCGCGCGAAACCGCGCCTGATCCAGATGCTGAAACGGCCCCGACACGGTTCCGAACCACGCATCATTCGTGATCTGCAACAGAAAATCCGGCCGCTCCAACCCGCGCCCATGGCCCGGAAAAATCGCCTCATAACAGATCAAAGGCAAAGCCCGCCCCAAAGGCGTGTCAATCAGACGAACCGCCTCCCCCGGCGAAAACCCATAGCCATCCCGCGCCGCAAAAGACCGCAGACCCACCAGACGCGCAACCTGCCCGAACGGGATATACTCCCCAAACGGCACCAGATGAACCTTGTCATAGACCTCGCCCGCCTGCCCGTTCGCGCCGACCACGATCAACGAATTATGGTTGCGCCCGGCCTCGCTCCGGTTGATCCCCGTCACAACAGGCACGCCCTCAGCCGCCCCCGCAATCTGCCCCAACACAGGCGCCGCCCGGTCCAGGCGATACGGCAATGCCGTTTCCGGCCAGACGATCAAATCCACACCGTCTTTCGGTGCAGCCGTAAACCCGATCTGACGCTCCACAAAAATATGCGCCCGCTCTGGATCCCACTTCTCTTCCTGCGGCGCATTCGGCTGGACCAGACGCACAGTGCCAATCGAGGTCCCCGCGATCTCCGGGTCCGGCCCATTGGCAAACCCCCAAAGCCCAAGGGCCGCAAACGCCAGGACACTCAAAACCGAGCCCATCACCGCCCGCCCCGGCACCAACGGCAAAGCAACCAAAGCCAACGTCAAAACCGTCAAGCCATAAGGCCCGACCAGCGACGCCACCATCCGCACCGGCGTCTCAGCCCAGATGTAGGCTGGCAAAGCCCAGGGAAAGCCCGTGAACACATGCCCGCGCACCATCTCCGCACCGGCCAGTGCCACCACAAAAATCAGAACCCGCCCGGCCCCAAGCCACCCGGCCAGCGCCCAGAATAACGCCAACCCACCGGCCATGAACACCAAAGCAAACGGCGCCATCCAGCCATGCCGCGCCACATCCACCAAAAACGGCTCAACGATCCAGGACAGGGACACGGCAAAATACCCCACTCCCCCGGCCCAGGCCGCCCAGGCCCCGCGCCACCGTGACGCTTCTTTTGTTCCTAAATATCCCGGGGTCCGGG
>JABDQU010000006.1 GCA_013042105.1 Boseongicola sp. | reverse complement strand
CTATTGCCCTTCGCCATTGAAGTTTCCCCCATTTGTTCCCCCAATTATTGGGAGAACATCCCAGAACAATCAAGACGACTTAGGAAGAGTAGATCATACTTAGACGTTATTTTTATGGCTCCGTTAGAACTCCTTGGAAAACGTAGGAAAATTTAATGGCGAATGCCGGGGTCGCCAAGTCTTTTGAGATCGGGAAGTTTTCGGCGTTGGATGTTTGATCGCTTGCGTCTATTTCGACTGCCATGACACCTATCCTATATTCCTTTCGCCGCTGTCCCTACGCGATGCGTGCTCGGCTTGCGTTGGCTGTCAGCGGATGTGTTGTAGAGATCCGGGAAGTGGTTTTGCGAGATAAGCCGCAAGCGTTCCTTGCTGCCTCCAAAAGCGCGACGGTGCCGTGTCTGGTGACCGATGACCAAGTGATTGACGAAAGTCTGGATGTGATGATCTGGGCGTTGCAGAGGCACGACCCCGATCAATGGCTGCAAATGCCGGAGTCTGGAATGGAATGGATTGAGCGGGCGGACGGCCCTTTCAAGTCTGCTTTGGATCGTACGAAATATGCGAACCGCTACGAAGATGTGGACGCATCGCAGCAGCGAGACCTCGCGTCAGTCTTTTTGAAGGATCTGGATGCGCAGATTGACGTCTGGATGTTTGGACGTCCGTCGCTTGCTGATTTCGCGATCCTGCCGTTTGTTCGGCAATTCGCCTTTATCAATAAGCCATGGTTTGATGCTCAGCCCTGGCCAGATCTGCAGGGCTGGTTAGCGCGCTTTCTGGAATCCCCGGAGTTTTCGGCGATGATGCTCAAGTATCCACAGTGGCATCCCAGTGACCCGCCTGTGTATTTCCCAACTGTGGCAGAGAACTCCAAGCCGTAATCGAAGCGTCATAAAGCAATTCGTTTATAGGCAAGCACAGAAGTTTGACCTATTAACGATTTACGGCGACGGGGACGGCCGAAAAGGGACATATGATGACGACGCAAACCAACGTCAGCGGCGCATACGGGGAATATCTTAAACGACATACAGACGCACTTATCAAAGACATCGGATACGCAAGAGCCTGCGAGGTTTCGGGTAAATCCAAGGCGACGCTCGGGCGCTATGCGTCGCTGGCTCCGGAAAACGCGGACCGCTATATTCCGGTTAACGTCTTGTTAGAACTTGAGCGCGAAGCATCTGTGCCTTTCGTGACCAAGGCGTTGTCCGAACTTCAAGGTATGACTTTGGAATACGATGAGACCAGAGGCGACCCGACGGGTGCCCTGAACAGCGATGTCATCAAGCTTTCGCAGCGTTTCGCAACGCTTATGGGTGAGTACAACCATTCGATTGAAGACGGGGTTATTTCGCTTAACGAAGCACGCCGTCTTTTGGACGAAACCAATGCCCTTCAGCAGGTACTAATGGATATGAAATTGCACCTGCAGAGCAATCAATAGTGCAAACGGGAAAATGGGGATTGGATGAAAGGCACCCAATCCCCAGTCCAACGACCATGCACTACACTCACTTTGGCACAAAGCATGCGCCCCCACACAATACTGGTCGAACCAATACACACGATTTGACCACCTCGACTGCACGGCACGAAGGTCGTGCAGCCGAGGGGGACGGGCCAAGAGACAACGGGGATGTTCGATGCCGGCCCGACATGACGAAACGTATGTGGTTGGAATGACCGAGATAATGGGAAAAAAAGTAAAAAAGCGTCATGTTTGGTATACCAGTGTGCCGCGAAGATAGGGGATTCTCACGATGATGGAGACGATTGAGCGCTATGCAGAGCAGGGGCAGTCTATCCTTCTGGATTGGATTACGTCGCCCGCAGCCTACGCCCAGTTCGGCTTGCTTGTTGCGGCCTATCTTGTAGCCATCGTTCTTACGGCATGGATACGGCCACGCGCTGATCGCCTGATCCGCCCGGACGATGCCAATCGTTCCAGTTTTGCCAAAGTGCGGCGCTTCGCTCTTTTGTTCCTGCCACTACTTTTGCCTGTGCTTGCTTACGCGCTGACCGCCGCAGGAGAGCAGGTGACACGATCCTTGTTTGGCTCGGGGGCTGTCATCGCGCTCGGCAAGCGGATTTTCGTGTTTCTGGCGGTGCGGCGGATTGTTCGCGAGATTGTCACTGACCCGTTCCTGAAAACACTCGGCAACTATGTCGTCATGCCGGTTGCGGCCCTCTACGTGGTTGGATTGCTGGATCCGCTTGTCGCGGTTTTGGCGTCAAATGGTGTCTCCATGGGGCGGATTAACTTCTCATTCTTGGCCATTGCCCGTGCGGTGATCGCCGGGTCGGTATTGTTCTGGTTGGGTCGTTGGTCCTCAGATCAAGGCACAACATATATCCGCGCGCAGGAAACCATGCGCCCGCCCACGCGGGAACTTGCAGCAAAGGCTTTTGAGTTCGCAATCTTCGCCGTTGTCGGCTTGATCTTACTAAACATCATGGGCCTTGATCTGTCGGCGCTCGCGTTGCTGGGTGGTGCGGTAGGTGTCGGCTTGGGCTTTGGTCTCCAAAAGATCGCCTCCAATTTCATTTCGGGTATCATTTTGCTTCTTGAGGGTCAGGCGACGGTTGGAGACTTCGTTGAACTGGACGGGGGTGAGAGCGGCACCATCATCCGAATGGGTGCGCGCGCGACGATTCTGGAGACATTTGACGGCAAATGGATTGTGGTTCCGAACGAGGACTTCATCGTATCCCGGATTGTGAATTGGTCCGATGCGGGGTCAGGGAACCGCTATGAAGTCGACTTCTCGGTAAGCTACGACACCGACATCAACATCATCCCAGACCTCATTTCAGAAGCCGTCAAGAAGCACCCCGCCGTTCTGAGCGAACCCGAGGCACCCGATGTCGAGCTTCGTGCTTTTGGTGACAGCGGAGTGGAGTTTGGAGTCGAGTTCTGGGTCGAAGGGATCGATGACGGCCCGAATAAATACACTTCAGAGGTGCGCTTTCTGGTCTGGAATGCACTGAAAGAGGCCAATATCGAGATACCGTTTCCGCAGCGCGAGATTCGTTACCGCGAGGGGCACGGGCCTTCCTAGGTCATCTGGATCGCTTTTTGATCGATGGAGAGGACATACCCCTGACGGGCAACCGTGCGGATCAAAAGCTCGGCCACAATTTGATTGCCCAGCGCATCTCGTAGCCGCTTGATACGGGTAGCACCTGCGGCTTCTTCGCAGTCCGAGGCGTTGCGGCCCGAAATGACGGCTTCGATTTCGGCACCTGAAAGAACATCCCCATCCATTCTCGCCTCGGCCAGAACAGCGAGCGTTTCGATGGCAGCCCCGGTGAGCTTGAACTCCATATCATTCAAAGCAACGATGTTTTCATCGCGGTTGATAACAAGAGAAGACACCTGAATACCCTGCCGTTCGATGGCTCCAATGCGACGGTTCAGAACGACGATCGTGACGACGAAGACCAGTGACGCAATTAGCAAACCTGTTGCGAAGAGCATCAGAACAAAAATCACGACGCGGTAGCTGCCGAGCGTTTCGGAAAATGCAGTTCCGGATTGTGCGAGGATTTCAAGAAGCTTGATCTCGGCTTCTGATGTGAGATCTGCGTTTTCGACGAAAAGCTGTTCCACCCGGGCGTTGAATGCGTTGGCATCTGGCAAGCTCCATAGGAGGAATGCAGCAGCAGCCCCAAGGATCAGAACTACGGCGGCGATGCCTAATGCAACAACGCGCGTACCCGCGGCGCGTGTATCAGAAACGGAGGTAGTATTCACCTGCATCCCGTTTTTTTGCCTCTAGTCCTGTTTCGTCAAAGACTGATTCAACCTGCAAAAGCTCCCAGCCTCCGGCTGCTACCCGTTGGGCTACAGCGCGGGCTACTTCTCGCGACATCTGACAGGGCTGCGCCGTAACTTCAACAACACCGTAGTGCAGGCGCAGCGGGTTTTCTTTTTTGGCTTTATAGTCGGCATAGCATGCAGCCGAGGCTCCGCTGGCGGACATGGCGACCAGGCACCCGGACAAAAGACTGATTACAGAATTTTTCATGAGACAGACCCTGAGCGTTCCGGATGTGAAAATCAATAACAGCCGCAAAAGCGTGGCCTGTTATGCCATAGCAGGCCGGTGTCATTGCTTGTCGCGATCCCCCAGCTCAATTTCAGCTCAAGCCAACCACGGCATGTGTGCCAGACATGGGGGACGTAACGATGAAATTCATTTCCACTGCGATTTTGGGACTTGCGCTTGCAACGACATCAGTCACGCCAGTGCAAGCTGACAATGATGACCTTGCCAAGGCGATCCTGGGGATCGCGGCCGTCGCGATTATTGCCAAGTCGATTGATGATAGAAAAGACCGACGCCGCGAGGCTCAGGCAACGATTGGGGCGAGTCGGCTTGGATCAATAGACAGACCTCATGCCGGTCGTGAATTGCAAGGCACCGTCCATCGCTACAATCGCTTTGGTCCCAAAGCGGGACGTGGATACAAGAAAGCTGCCCTACCTCAGAGATGCCTTCGCACCGTCAATACAGGTCGTCGGGACCGTCTTGCCTACGGAGCGAGATGCCTTGATCGAAATTTCCGCTTTGCATCGAAGCTTCCGGACCGATGCGAAGTAGCTGTTCGCACACCGCGCGGCCTTCGCACGGTCTATGGCGCACGCTGTCTGAGGCGCGATGGATGGATCACTGCGCGCCGCTAACGCTGGCTGACAGAACACCGGCACGGGCATTCCGCACATCTCCGCCTGTGCCGGCGGGTCGGGGCTTCATCCCCCCCGACCCATAGTTTTAACGAGTGAGATGGTACTTCTCACGAGTGGGTGGGTACGAGTTCGGGCGGTCCTTTGGAAACAAAGGGCCGCCCATTGCTTGTGGAGTAGGCTGTAGGTGTGGTCTTTGGCTGTATGGGACCTGATTTTGAAGAAGAACGAAGGCTTTTGAACGCGGGCTACTCCGTCGTTGCGGGTGTCGATGAGGTAGGCCGTGGCCCGCTTGCTGGACCGGTGACCGCGGCGGCGGTGGTTCTGCAACCCAAAGAAATCCCTGACGGGCTTGCGGACTCAAAAAAGCTCAGTGCGAAGCGCCGTGAATATCTGGCCGCGCAAATTCAAGAAGTCGCCCATGTCTGTGTCGCGCACGCCAGTGTAGAGGAAATTGACGAACTCAACATCCTGAGGGCCTCGCACCTTGCGATGTGTCGCGCGGTCGAAGGTCTTGGCATTTTGGTTGGGCACGCTTTGATCGACGGCAACATGATCCCACGAGAGCTGACCGTCCCGGCAACAGCATTGATCAAGGGAGATGGAAGATCCGTCTCGATTGCGGCGGCGTCTATCGTGGCAAAAGTGGTGCGCGATCGCATCATGGTGGATTTGGCGCAACAGCATCCGGGATATGGATGGGAAAAGAACGCCGGATACCCGACAAAAGCGCATCGTGAGGCTTTGGAAAATCTTGGTGTCACCCCACACCATAGACGTTCTTTTAAGACCGTCCACAATATGTTGTGACAAGAGAATTTCTTAACCTATTGATTCAAAAAAGAAATTGACGGCGAATCACCTTTGACTCATCTTTAGTCCAAAGAAAAGGCGCTCCGGGACAGGGCGCAGGACAGAGGCAGAGATGACGACCAAGACGCAAAAACTTGCGGCTACATTGCCGTTGAACACAATTCTGAACGGCGATTGCATTGAGATAATGCTGAGTTTGCCAGAGAATTCGGTCGACCTGATTTTCGCCGACCCACCTTACAATCTGCAGCTAAAGGGCGAGTTGCACCGCCCCGACAATTCCAAGGTCGACGCTGTTGATGATGCCTGGGACCAGTTCGGTAGTTTCGCGCATTATGATCGCTTCACGCGGGACTGGCTTGCGG
>JABDQU010000430.1 GCA_013042105.1 Boseongicola sp. | reverse complement strand
TTTACGCATTTGAACCGAGGGGCCTTCTTCGTGTGCGTCGACCTTGATGGTCAAAACGCGCATGACGTCTTCGTGCAGACGCATCAGGCGTTCCATTTCCTGAACGGCTTCCGCAGGGGCGTCCGTCTTCAGAAAGGCGTAGTGGCCTTTGCGGTTCTTGTTAATCTTGTAGGCCATCGTTTTGACGCCCCAGTATTCGTTCTCGACAAGGCTTCCGCCGTTGTCGGACAAGACTGTGCCGAAATGTTCGATAAGGCCTTCGGCTTGCGTGTTGGACAAGTCCTGACGCGCAATCATGACATGCTCATAGAGTGGCATGCGATCTCCATCATTTTCAGGGCGCACTTCAAAGGACGAGGGCTCATCCGCCGCTCTCGTCCACGAGAGGTTGCGCCGATCAAGCTATTTGCGGCGGATCAGCGGTTTATACACGTCCACATTCATGATGCAACCCCGTCCAAAAGTTGCCCTTTTTGCCCGATACCAAAGCTTTAGATATTGGAAACCAACGGGACTTTGGCCTTATGGCACTGCGTAGCACAGGAAATATTGACCCCAACAAGCCGGGGCTTGAATTTATCAATATGCCTTGGGGTTTCCGCCTTCGACCTGCTGACATGAAAGAAGACAAGGGCGAAACGCTAACGGAATGGGCGCTGACCTTTCTTGGCGGTGTTCTGTTGCTCAGTGCTTTTGGCCAATGGGTGCTTCCCGGCAGCCTTTACGGTGCCGATATGATCGCGATGAAGCTGATGCTGACGGCGGTCCTCGGGGTTGCGGGCGGCCTGATTATCTCAATTTCGGCACGGGGTTTCCGCCCGGAAGTTCAGGTTGATCGTCAGCGCCGTGAAATTCGCTTTGTCTCGCGTAATCCACGAGGCCGCGGCGAAGTTCTTGCGACAGTGGACATCGAACAGATCATCGGCGTCGGCGTGACCAAATCCATCGATGGCCCGGACTGTCACTGTCTGATCTATCTGATCAACGGTGAAAAACCGCTGCGTCTGGCCTCCGGCACCGAAAAAGAGATCATCGCCATTCGCAAGATCATGGACGATTACGTGACGCCCGCGCAGGAACGCCTTGCGGCCAAGATGGCCAGCAGCGCGGCCCGCCAGAGTGCCGAAGACGTGGCCGTCGCAGTTTAAGACCTCACCAACGAAAAAGGACCCCACCGCAAGCGCGGCAGGGTCCCTTTGACGAACGCCAATCTGACGTCTTATTCGGCAGGCACACCCTCGGGCGAGCCATCGACATGGGTTGTCGCCAGACCGTGCTTTTCGCGCTTACCGTCGCGCCAGATCGCTTTGATCAATGCAATGCCCATCAGGACCATCACAAAGCTGAACGGCAAGGCACCGATGACCATGGCTGTCTGGATCGCGCCCAGACCACCGGCAATGATCAGTCCACCAACAACCAGTGCCAGAGCCGCGCCCCAGAACAGGATATGCGGACGCGCCTTTGGACCTTCGTCACCAGCCGCATTGATCGTGTTGATGATCAACACCGCACTGTCAGCGGACGTCACGAGGTAGGTCAAAAGCAGGACCACCACGATGACAGACATCGCATAAGCCAGAACATCGCTCAGCATGACCGCCAGCATCGCAAACAACTGGTCCGACTGGCCAGCCCCGGCAATCGCGCCATCAGCAACACCCGTCAGCTCCAGATCAATGGCCGTGCCGCCCACAAGAGCGAACCACACGAAACACATCAGCGCCGGAATGATCATTGCGCCAAGCACGTATTCGCGAATGGTGCGACCTTTCGAGATACGTGCAAGGAACACGCCCACGAACGGTGCAAACGCGATCCACCATGCCCAGTAGAAGATCGTCCAGGCACCTTGCCAACCTGACAAGCGGCTCTCAGTTGCAACAGCATAGAGCGCTGCGATATCCGCTGGTGGCAATGCCGCCGCAGAGGCTGGCAGACCTTCCGTGAAGGACTGAAGTGTGCCCCATGGGCTTGATGCCGAGCTGATGACGCTCGCCAGATCTTCAGCAGGCAGAGCCTGCACCGATGCCGGGATGTTCGCAGAGAGTGTCTCTGGTGGAACAGCCGTCCAGACGGTGAAGATATTGGCCGGAATGGACACAAGGTAATCCCAGATGCCGACGAACAATGTGGTCAGACCAAAGAACGTTGAACCGAACACAAGGAAGAAGAACAGCACGAAGAAGCTCAACCCCATGTTGATGTTGGACAACCATTTGATGCCTTTGCCGACGCCCGAAAGCGCAGACAGTGTCGAAGCACCCATGATCACGACCAGAGCAACCACAATACCCGCAGTCGACGAGCTGACCGAGCCGTCCGCAGCCGTGGTCTGCAGCCAGTCGCCAAATCCGATGCGCACCAGACCCGAAACGAACTGCTCAACGCCAAAACCCAGCGTCTGTGCCACACCCAGAACCGTTGCAACAACCGCAACAACGTCCACGGCGTGCCCAACGGGCCCCGAGAGCTTTTGACCGAAGATCGGTGTCAGGGCCGAACGGATCGTCAACGGCAGGCCGCGACGATACGAGAAATATCCCAGAGCCAGACCAACAATCGCATAAGACGCCCAGGCGGCAAGCCCCCAGTGCGTGAACGACCAGATATAGGCGTCACGAACGTTCCCCGCCGTGCTGCCTTCGGTCAGTCCTTGAATGGTGCTGGGATTCGCGCCGAAGTGATACATCGGCTCCGCGGTTGCGAAAGTCAGCATACCGATACCGATACCGGCACCAAACATCATGGAAAACCATGAGAAATTCGAGAACTCAGGCTTGTCGCTCTCCAAACCCAGTTTTAGCCGACCCGCTGTCGGCCAGAGCGCCAGTGCGAAACACAGGATGACGAAGAACGCCATCACATAGACATACCAATAGCTAAAGGTCGCCAGAATGATCGTGTTCAGCGCGCCAAGCACGCTGGCGGCCTGTTCTGGAAACGCGATGGCCCACAAGATCAACGCACCAACCGCGATCTTTGCGGTGATGGTCACGTCTTTCGTGAACCCTTTGTAGAAACCGGAGTCTGCGACGCGTATCGGCAGATCGGTAACTGGTGGTTTAACTGGCAATGTAAAATCCCTCCCTTGGATCTCGTTTCATTCTATCGGCCCCTGAAGTGATCATGAACCGATGCTGAAACGTAGTTTTGATACCTCTCTATAGCGGGAAACCGTAAATCGCGAAACCCGATCGCACATGCGCCCACAACGACGCTATGTGCGATGAACCCGTCATATGCGCTTCGAGCCAAGCTATGTTGGCTGAAACATGTGGCGTTGCCTTCTGAGACGACGCGCTTCATTGTTGAGGCCCAAAAGACCCGAAGGCCAAACTCGTGACATCACTCGACCCCAGATTCGTTCGCTCGCTTTTCCCCGCTTTCGAAGAGCCCTCACTGGCCGATCAGGCGTTTTTTGAAAGCGCCGGCGGCTCATATCCCTGCCGTTTCGTGACCGGACGCCTGGAGCGATTTTACCGCGAGCGCAAAGTGCAACCCTATTGGGCCTTTCCCGCAAGTCAGGTCGGCGGCGACGAGATGGACGAAGCCCGCAAGCGTCTGTCGCGTATGCTTGGCGTGGACGCAGACGAACTCTCCTTTGGTCCCTCGACCACACAGAACGTCTATGTTCTGGCACAGGCCTTTCGCGAATGGTTGGAACCGGGTGACGCGATCATCGTCACCAATCAGGACCACGAAGCCAATACGGGCGCATGGCGGCGGCTGGCGCAGGCAGGGATCGAAGTGCGCGAATGGCAGATCGACCCCGAGACTGGTCACCTTGATCCCGAAGCGCTGGTACCGCTTTTGAAGGGCGCGCGGCTCTTGTGCTTTCCGCATTGCTCAAACGTAATAGCCGAGATTAATGACGTTGCCGCTATCACCCGGCTGGCCAAGGCCGAAGGCGTGGCCACATGCGTTGACGGTGTCAGCTACGCGCCACACGGATTCCCGAACGTGACCGAGCTTGGCTGCGACATCTACATGTTCTCGGCCTACAAGACTTACGGCCCCCACCAAGGCCTCATGGTCATACGCCGCG
>JABDQU010000195.1 GCA_013042105.1 Boseongicola sp. | reverse complement strand
TCTGACAGCGAGCATGAAAGCGATCCCACATGTCTATTCCCCAGTCCGGCGGCGGACCTATCGAACGGCACGAGCAACTGGCCGAGTATCTGGCGGCGGGCTGTAAACCCAAGGAAGACTGGCGGATTGGGACTGAGCACGAGAAGTTCGGATACTGTCGGGATTCGCTGAAGCCTTTGCCGTATGAGGGTGACAGGTCGATCCGTGCGATGTTGGAAGGGCTGCGTGACCGCTATGGCTGGACGCCGGTGCTTGAGGGCGGATTGATTATCGGGCTGGAGAAAGACGGCGCGAATGTTTCGTTGGAACCGGGCGGGGCGTTGGAGCTGTCGGGGGCGCCCTTGGAGACCATTCATCAGACGTGCGATGAGGTGAACACGCACCTTGATGAAGTGCGCACTGTCGCGCGTGAAATTGGGGTGCGGTTCATTGGATTGGGGGCGGCACCTCATTGGTCGCATGAGGAAATGCCCCTTATGCCAAAGGGCCGTTACAAGCTGATGGACAGCTATATGCAGAAGGTCGGCACGATGGGGACCGCGATGATGCGGCGGACGTGCACGGTGCAGGTGAACCTGGATTTCGGCTCGGAAGCGGACATGGTGCAGAAGCTGCGGGTCGCTTTGGCATTGCAGCCTGTGGCGACGGCTTTGTTTGCGAATTCGCCGTTTTTTGAGGGTAAACTGAACGGGCATAAATCCTGGCGCAGCCGTATCTGGCGTGACCTTGATGCGGACCGGACGGGGACATTGCCGTTTGTGTTTGAGGATGGGTTCGGGTTTGAGCGCTGGGTGGAATATGCGCTCGATGTGCCGATGTATTTTGTCTATCGCGATGGCGTTTATATCGATGCGCTGGGCATGTCGTTTAGGGACTTTTTGAAGGGCGAATTGCCTGCGTTGCCTGGGGAGTTGCCGACGCTTTCGGACTGGGCGGATCACCTGACGACGATCTTTCCGGAAGCGCGATTGAAGCAGTTCATTGAGATGCGCGGAGCGGACGGTGGGCCTTGGCGGCGGCTGTGTGCTTTGCCTGCGCTTTGGGTTGGGATTTGCTATGATTCCAATGCGTTGGATGCGGCCTGGGACCTTGTGAAGGACTGGGATGCCGAGGCACGGGAGGCGTGGCGTGTGGAGGCGTCTGTGGCTGGGCTTGAGGCGGAGGTGAACGGCTTGAAAATGCACGATCTGGCGCGACAAGTGGTTGATATCGCAGAAGAAGGCCTGCGGGCGCGGGCGATGCCGGGTGCGGGTGGTTTGTTGCCGGATGAGACGCATTTTCTGAATGCTTTGAACGATAGTCTGGAAAGTGGCGAAGTTCCTGCGGATGAGCTGATCCGGCGGTATAACACCGACTGGAACGGCGATGTGACGCGGGTGTTTGAGGACTATTCCTACTGAGATTCGAAGGCCTTGAAACGCGACCTTCAATCAGCGTTCGCAGGGGTTAACGCGGTATGCGGTGGTGGGGCAAATCCACGTCGGTATGACGTCGGTATCACGTCGGTATTACGTCGGTGCGACCGCGCTGGCCAATGAGCGGAGTGTTAACGCACCGCGCGCTAAGGCTTTGGTAAGATTTAACGAAATCGGGTGTTTCGGGGAGGGCGTTTGCCGCTCTCCCCGGCCTTTTCACACAGGGTTCGCCTGCGGGGCCTGAGGCTTGGTGTCGACCATCACCGAACGCAGAGTGGCGACGGCGTTTGAAAAGCCAAGACCAAGGGCAAGGGTTGCACCACCAAGGCAGATGCACAGCGCCATGAGGCCGAAGCCAAGCGCGGGCAGAGCGGCGGCGATGAGGGTGACGCAGCCTGCGCCGATGGCGGCAAAACCAGTGGCGATTGTGATGGAACCTGCGCGGGCCGCCTGACCCTTGTCCGGGCATTGGCCGAGGACGGTGCCGATTTTCAGGATCATCACGGAAAGGGCGATGAGAACCGAGAGGGCTCCGATGAAATAGGCGGATACGATGAAGGTCATTTGGATACTCCTTTTGACGGGTTACGATTGATAAATTTCGAGACGAAGCCAGCGATAGAGGAGGGCGAAGAACAGGCTCCAGAGAGGCGCGAAGATGCAGCCCATGCCGATGATCATCATGG
>JABDQU010000194.1 GCA_013042105.1 Boseongicola sp. | reverse complement strand
TTGTTCACCTGCCGCGACGGCCAGTCATACCAATGCTCTTTCGCCGCATGCGCCACCGCATGACGCATATGGTTCGGCAAGATCAGGAAGCACTCAATCAGCGAGGCAATCAGAACCACAATTACCGTGAACGGAATATCCGAGATCAAATCCCCAAACCGCCCGCCAACCGCGACCAATGCAAAGAAAGCGATGATCGTCGTAATCGTCGCCGAAAAGACCGGCGTGAACATACGGTTCGCCGCCCGCTCGGCGGCGGTCGTCGGGTCCTCTCCCAAACGCCGCGCCCTGAAATCAGCGTGTTCACCCACCACAATCGCGTCATCCACCACGATCCCAAGCGTGATAATCAGCGCGAAAAGCGAGATCATATTTAGCGTCAATCCCGCGAAATACATCATCGAAATCGCCGCAATCATCGCCACCGGAATACCCGCTGCCACCCAGAAAGCCGTGCGTGCATTCAGGAAAAGAAACAGCAGCAGCACAACCAACCCGAGGCCCATCAGCCCGTTGTCCAACAGGATATTCAGACGCGCCGTAATCGTCTCGGAAAGCGTGCGGATCAGATCGATCTTCACACCATCCGGCAACGACAGCGTCATCTCCTCGGCCACGTCCTCGACCTGCGCCTGCATACGGATCGCGTCCCCCTGCGAAGACCGGTCGACACGGATCGAAATCGCCGGGTTTTCTCCGACGAAATAGGCGCGATTGCGGTCCACCCCTTCGACCCGCACCGTCGCAACATCCCCGACCGTCAACTGCGTGCCATCATCGCCCGAGCGAATAACAATCCCCGCAATCTGATCCGCCGAGCGTTTCGCCACACCCGTGCGCACTCGCGCCGCACCACTCACGTCGCCTGCCGGGTCGGTCTCAACCTCTCCGGAAATCGCCGCCGAAATCTCGCGCATCGACACATCAAACCGGATCAGATCCAGCGATGTGACCTCGACAATCGTCTGAGGCGCTGCAAGCCCGCGAATGGTCGTGCGCGTCACCCCTTCCGCGAACAACCGCGTAACAAACTCATCCGCGAAATTCGCAAGCTGATCGACCCCGACCGGCCCCGTAATCACCACATCCGTCACCCGGTCCGACCATCGAGACCGGCGGATCGACGGATCGTCCGCGTCATCAGGCAGGTTCGTCACACCATCCAGAGCCGTGTTCACATCATCTTCGGCCCGGTCCATATCCCAGTCCGGCTCGAACTCCATCGTGATCCGCGCCGACCCCTCGGACGACCGCGATGAGGTCTCAATCACCCCATCGACCGACTGCAAGGCAGGTTCCAGAACCTGCACCACGCCGGTGTCCACGTCCTCGGCCCCCGCACCGTCCCAGCCAACCTGAATGGTGATGTTGTCGGTGATAATGTCGGGGAAAAACTGCGCCCGCATATTCGGGATGGAATAAAGACCGGCCATCAACAGCAGAACCAGCAGCAGGTTCGCCGCTGTTTTGTGACGCGTGAAATACGACAGGATGCCGCCCGCTGCTTTGCCAAGGTCTCTCGCCATATCGACCGCTCCCTTTGCTGCGCCTAGCCGCCCATCCGCGATTCAATGCGTTCCACCACACGCACCGGAACCGCCTCAGCGCGAAGCTGAGTCAAAACCCGCTGCTTTGCCTCATCGGGCATCGATGTGTTGCTCTCGACATAAGCCACCAATCGCGCGCGCCGCTCAGGCTCCAACGTCACCAGGTCCGGCTCTTCAGGCGCCTCAACACCATCCGGGCGAATGGGTCGAATACGAATGCCCGCCCCCAACAAGGGCGTCCGCTCGGAAACGATCTCGCGTCCAGCCAGCCCGTCGGCCCGCACAATCACGTCGTCACGCTCGCGGCGCAGAACGTCTACGGAAGCAACCTCAAGCCGGTCTTCGTCGCCAAGAACCAACACCTGCCCACCTGCATCAACCGCCGAGGCGGGAAGCCGAACCACTTCATCAAGCGCAGGTTCATCAATCCGCACCGACACGAAATCCCCCGGCCAAAAGCCCGGAGCATCGCCAAGCCGTGCAAACAACAAACGACCCGTTTGGCCATCACCAACCGCACCACTTTCGCGGCTGATAACGCCCTTGGCTTCCAGATCGACGCCCAGAATATCAATTGACGCCGTCACATCGGCTCCAACCAAGCGCCCGCTGTCGTTCAAAAGCCGCGCGTATTGCGGGGTCGAAACGCGAAATGAAACCTCCAGAGCTTCGGGGTCAATCAATTCGCCAATCCGTTCGTTCGTGGTGACCAACCCACCGACCACGGCAGTGACATCGTTCATCACACCCGAGAATTCGGCATAAATCTCGGTCTCCGCCAGCTCCCGTTCGGCGCGCGCCAGCGCAATCCGGCGACGCTCCAGACCGGTAACCGCCTGATCGAAACGGCTTTCGGCGCTCGCCATGGCCTGACGACGCGACAAGACCGACTGATCCGCCGACGAGACCGCCAACTCCGCCGTTTCCACCGCAGCGACTGACCCCACGCCACGCTCCAAAAGGTCGCGCTGGCGATCCAAAGCCTGCGCGCGCAACCGCGCCTGAACCTCAGCCGCCGCTATGTCTTCAGCCGCCAGCGCCACGGCCCGCTCGGCATCGCGCAAATCGGCCTCGGCCTCCGACAAATCGGCACGCGCTGTGTCCAGCGCGGACTGCGCCTCAGCCGGATCAATCCGTGCAAGCAAAGCACCGGCCTCCACCTGTCCGCCGTTCTCAAACGTCTCGGCCAGCCAGATAACCTCACCACTGGTCGCCGCGCGCAATTCCAGGGTCCGCCGCGCCTGCACTTCCCCGAAGGTCGACAGAACAGGACGGATCGTCTCGGGGGAAATCTCGATCACATTGGCCGCAAAGACACGCTCACGCGCAGGCCGTTCACGCGGCTCTTCAGACCAGCGCGCCTGCAAAGCACCGTAAACCGAGCTTCCCGCCCAAGCGATCAGCCCGGCCGTCACGGCCATCAGGAACACGCCCACCAGGGAACGGCGAAGAAACTTCATGCGGTTGTTCTCAAATTAGGTCACCAACGTCTTAATATGAGGCCAACGCCAAAAATTGGCAAAGACCAAACACTTAAACGTTATACGCAGCTATTTCCGTCGCAGATGTTCATCAAGGCGCGGCATGATCTCAACGAAGTTGCAGGGCTGGTGCCGTGCGTCGAGTTGATACGCCAAAATCTCGTCCCAACCATCCTTGCATGCCCCGGGGGAACCCGGAAGCGCGAACATATAAGTGCCCTCGGCAACGCCACCGCAAGCCCTTGATTGAATTGCACTTGTTCCGATCTTGGCGAGCGACACATGCGTGAAATACGTCCCGAAAGCGTCGATCTCTTTCTCATAGACATCCCGGTGCGCCTCGACGGTCACATCTCGCCCCGTCAGCCCGGTTCCACCGGTTGTCACAATCACGTCAATTGTCTCGTCACCGCACCACATCCGCAACTTCGCCGCGATCACCTCGCGGTCGTCGGCAACAATATCCCGCGCGGCCAGCACATGCCCGGCGCCTTCGATCCGGCCCACCAGCACATCGCCCGAACGGTCGTCCTCCAGCGTGCGCGTATCGCTCACCGTCAAAACCGCAATGCGCACGGGGACAAACGCCCGGCCCTCATCAATTCCGCTCATCATTTGCCTCTTAATTTTGCCTGCAAGCTCAATAAATCCGCCCAAGCCTCGCGCTTGGCCGCCGGATTGCGCAACAGATACGCCGGATGGAACATCGGCAACACCGGCTTGCCCAACGCTTCGCTCCAGTTCCCCCGCAGCCGCGTGATCCCCTTCTTCCCAAGCAGCGCATCACAGGCATGATTGCCCATCGCCACGATGATCTCCGGGTCCACCAACTCAACATGTCGCTGTAAAAACGGCATCATCATCGCCATCTCGCCCGGCTCCGGATCCCGGTTCTGCGGCGGCCGCCACGGCAAGACATTCGTAATATAGAGCCCTGCTTGCGCGTCCGGCGTCTCGCGAGCCAACCCGATCTGGCGAAACATCAAATCCAACAACTGCCCTGCACGCCCCACAAACGGCTTGCCCTGCAAATCCTCGTCCCGCCCCGGAGCCTCGCCCACGATCATCACCCGCGCCGACGCCTGCCCGTCCGCAAACACCAACTGCCGCGCGCCCGCCTTCAGCTCACAATGCTCAAACGCCGCCATAGCCGCCTCAAGCCCGGCCAGATCGCTCACGGCCTCAGCAGCCGCCCGCGCAACCGCGACACCGTCAACTTCCGCGACCTGATGAACCACCGGAGCCGCCGCTTTCGCCTTTGGCGCAGGCGCTTCCACAGCATACCGATCAATCGCCTCCTCAGCGATCGCCTCGTCAGCGCCCATGGCGATCTGCCATTCCAGCGCGGCTTTCATCTCCCAGAATCCCATGCCCCAAAGCTACGGCCCCCACCTCGAAAGGTAAACTGCACCAAACCGGCTTTTCTCAGACCAAAAGACGTCCTATACACCGCAAAATCGAAAGGTTGCCGCCCATGTCGTTTCGCGCCCGCCACCTGCTGGGGATCGAACACCTCGCCCCTGACGAAATCACCACCTTGCTCGATCTCGCCGAGACCTGTGTCGATCTCAATCGCAGCGCCGACAAACACGACAACGCGCTGCAGGGCCTCACCCAGATCAACATGTTCTTCGAGAACTCGACCCGCACCCAAGCCAGTTTTGAACTGGCCGGCAAACGCCTCGGGGCCGACGTGATGAACATGCACATGCAGGCAAGCTCGGTCAAAAAGGGCGAAACCCTGATCGACACTGCCCTCACGCTGAACGCCATGCACACCGATCTGCTGGTGGTCAGACACCCCGATAGCGGCGCGGTCAATCTCCTCGCACAAAAGGTCAACTGCGCCGTCCTGAACGCCGGCGATGGCCGCCACGAACACCCGACCCAAGCCCTGCTCGACGCCCTCACGATCCGCCGCGCCAAGGGCCGCCTCCACCGCCTGACCGTCGCCATCTGCGGCGACATCGCCCACTCCCGCGTCGCGCGCTCCAACATCTGGCTCTTGGGCAAAATGGAAAACCGCGTCCGCCTCGTCGGCCCGCCGACCCTTATGCCATCCGGCGCCGAAGACTGGGGCGTCGAAGTCTATGACGACATGCACGAAGGCCTGAAAGACGCCGACGTCGTGATGATGCTGCGCCTCCAAAAAGAACGCATGGACGGCGCTTTCATCCCCTCCGAACGCGAATACTTCCACCGCTACGGCCTCGATGCGGCGAAACTCGACAAGGCCAAAGACGACGCCATCGTCATGCACCCGGGTCCAATGAACCGCGGCGTCGAAATCGACGGTACCATCGCTGACGACATCAACCGATCCGTCATCCAGGACCAGGTCGAAATGGGCGTCGCCGTGCGCATGGCCGCAATGAAGCTGCTCGCCGACAACCTGAGCGCCGCCCGCACCCAACCAAGCGAGGTCACCGCCTGACCATGAAGGATACGTGGGAAGACTGGTTCCAGAAAGACGAGCGCCTCTTGTGGCAAGGCGCTCCGGCCCCCGGCCAATGGAACTGGGTTCGCAATACTCTGTTCATGGTGCTTGGCCTACCCTTCCTCGGAGCAGGCCTGTTCACCGCAGGCATGGGCATGGGTCACATCTTCTCGCTTCAATCCATCTGGGAATTTGGCCTCGGGTTGTTCCTTGCCGCCTTCAGCGTGCCATTCATCCTTGTCGGCATCGCCATGGTTTTTGGCACATGGATCCAGGACATCCTCAAGCCAAGCCGCACACGCTACGCGCTCACCAATCGCGCGGGCTACATCGCGACCCAGTTCTGGAAGCGCAACATGGATATCATCCCCATCCAGCCGGACACCGAAGTCGAGGTTCAGGAAGGCCGCAAAAAAACGATGACGATCTTCTTTGGATTTGACCACTACACCGACAGTGACGGCGACCGGCAAACACGCAAAAAGGGGTTCGAGGACATCATGAACGGCCGCGCCGTCTACCGCCTGATCCGCGCCATCAAGGCCGGAGAAGAGGTAAGCCCGATATGACCGACTTCGACCCAAACCACGTTGCCGCAACCGAATTTGGCAAGGTCCGCCTCTTTTCCACCGAACTGGATCCGGCCGAAGCCTCAAACATCACCGCGCAGAATGTCCAGCGCCTGCTTGGCACCGACATTGATCTCGACGCGTCCAAAGTCGAAGTCATCACCTCAAAGTCCATCGAAGCCATCGGCCTGCGCCAGTATCTCACCTCTGGCTACGGCATTGCCGAAGCCGACCTGAAAGGCAAAGCCGCCGCGCTCGATGCTTTGACCGGCCTCATCGTCCTCATCCCGTCCTCGGCGTTCAAAGGCAAAGAGCAAACGCTCGACCCGAACCCGGCCTTGCGTTTCATCGGGACCTTCACCGAAGAAGCCGCAGCCCCGCCGGCCCCCATGACCCCGCGCAAAAGTGCCGAAGGCGATCTCACGCCCGGCAAGGGCCACGCCCGCCCCATCCCGAATGCCGGGCGCTCATGGATTGGCGCCATCGGCGCATTGATCATCGCCGCTGCAATCGTTCTTTTCTTCGTCCTCTGATCAGAAAGCCACCGGATGACCGCACTTCTCTTCAAGAACGCCCGCCTGATCGACCCCGAGGCCGGAACCGACTCCATCGGCACGCTGGCAGTCCGTGACGGCAAGATCGCGGGGCCGACGGGCATGGACGATGCGCGCGTCATCGACTGCGACGGCAAATGCCTCGCACCCGGCATCGTCGACATCGGCGTGAAAGTCTTCGAACCCGGCGAGCGTCACAAGGAAAGCTTCCGCTCCGCAGGCCTCGCCGCCGCCGCCGGAGGTGTGACCACCATGGTCACACGCCCCGACACGACCCCGGCCATCGACACGCCCGAAATACTCGAATTCGTCCGTCGCCGCGCCAACGAGGCCTCCCCGGTTCGAGTCCTTCCCATGGCCGCCCTCACCCGAGGCCGCGCGGGCCGCGAAATGGCCGAGATCGGGTTTTTGATGGACGCAGGTGCCGTCGCCTTCACCGATTGCGACAGCGTCGTCACGGACACCAAGGTTCTCACCCGCTGCATGACCTACGCCACCTCCCTCGGCGCGCTCGTCATCGCCCACCCGCAGGAACCGATCTTCTCCGCCGGGGCCGCCGCCACCAGCGGCAAGTTCGCCTCGCTCAAGGGGCTGCCCGCCGTCTCGCCCATGGCCGAGCGCATGGGCCTCGACCGCGATATCGCCGTCGTCGAAATGACCGGCGCACGCTACCACGCCGACCAGATCACGACCGCCCGCGCGCTGCGTCGCCTTGAACGCGCCCGCGCCGCTGGCCTCGACATCACCGCAGGCGTGTCGATCCATCACCTCACGCTGAATGAACTCGACGTCGGTGATTTCCGCACCTTCTTCAAAGTAAAACCGCCCCTGCGCAGCGAAGACGACCGCCTCGCCACTGTCGACGCCGTCGCCTCCGGTCTGATCGACGTGATCTCCTCCATGCACACCCCGCAAGACGAAGAAAGCAAACGCCTCCCCTTCGCCGAAGCCGCCTCCGGTGCCGTTGGCCTTGAAACACTCCTCCCCGCCGCAATGCGTCTCGTCCACAACGGCCACATCGACCTGCCCACCCTCTGGCGCGCCCTGTCGCTGGCCCCGTCCAAACGCCTTGGCCTCGAAACCGGACGCCTCAAAGCCGGCGCCCCCGCCGACCTCGTCCTCTTCGACCCGGACGCCCCCTTCGTCATGGACCGCGCCAAATTGCGCTCAAAATCCAAAAACACCCCCTTCGACGAAGCCCGCATGGAAGGCCGCGTCCTCGGCACATGGGTCGGCGGCGCACCCGTCTTCCCCGAATAAACGTCAAAACCAACGTTGCACCCGGCCTCACTGCCGATATGGTCTGACCATGCGCAAATCCGAGGCCCCGAATGCCCCTCTTTGAAACCTCCGCACCGATCCTCGCCCTTGTCGCGGTCCTCGCCTACCTCCTCGGAGCCGTCCCCTTCGGCATCGTCATGTCGCGCGCCTTCGGCCTCGCCGACCCCCGCTCCATCGGGTCGGGTAACATCGGTGCCACCAACGTCCTGCGCTCCGGCTCCAAACCCGCCGCCGCTCTCACCGTCCTCCTCGACGGCGCCAAAGGCGGCATCGCCGTCCTCATCGCCCGCGCCCTCGTCGGTGAAGACGCCGCCCAAGTCGCCGCGCTCTCTGCCTTCCTCGGCCACCTCTACCCCGTCTGGCTCGGCTTCAAAGGCGGCAAAGGCGTCGCGACGTTCCTCGGCACTGTCCTCGCTCTCTCGCCCATCGTCGGCGCCGCCGCCTGCGCGCTCTGGCTCGCCACCTTCGCCATCTTCCGCATTTCGTCGCTCGGCGGCATCATGGCCCCCGCCCTGACCCCCATCGCCGCCTATTTGCTCGGCCACGCAGACAAAACCGCCGTCCTCGCCGCCATGGCCGTCTTCGTCTGGTGGCGCCACCGCGAGAACATCACTCGCATCCTCAAAGGCACCGAACCCAAAGTCGGCCAGAAAAAACCGGAGGAAATCAAATGACCTTCAAAGAGTCCGTCCGCACCGTCCTCAAAGAGAAATACCTGACAATCGAAGGTCGCGCACCTCGGTCAGAATACTGGTGGTTCTTCCTGTTCTACGTTCTCGTCAACTTCGCCATCGGTCCCGTCGACAGAATACTGTTCGGCGCAAACGAATTCGGTCCCATCGGCACCCTGTTCGGCGTCCTGATGGTCATTCCCTTCATCACAGCCGGAGCACGCCGCCTCCACGATCGCGATATGTCAGCCTGGTGGATGCTGCTCCTCGTGATCCCGCTCATCGGCTCCATCGCCCTGATCATCCTCTACGTCCTGCCCGGAACAAACGGCCCCAACCGCTTCGGTGCGGACCCGCTTGGAAACGACAGCAACGGGCCGAACGATGAAGACGGCGACATCGGCCTCAGCCAATCCTCAATCCCAAGGGTCGACCGCGAATGACCCCGGGATTCGTCGAAACCTTCGACGCCTTGCCCACGGGTGGCTACGGAGGCACCTATCAGGGCCGCCGCTACCGCATCACGAAAACCCAGATGGCCGCCGGTCGCAGCCAGAAACTGGAAGCCGAAGAGCTTGGCGGCACCGACTACATCAGCTTTAACCTCTACCGCCTCGCCAGCGGTCAGGCCCTGCTGAAACCCTGCGAAATGCCCGAAGCGAAGGTCGTCGACTTCGTGCTGGGCGTGGTCATCGACTGACATCCCAACCAGACAAGGCTTGACTCTTCCGCCAGTTCTGTTATTTCAGTCTCAACAGAAATTACTGACGATGAAAAAACATGCACCTCACACCCGCCATGCAAGACTTCATCCTCCACTGGGGGGAAATGGGTGCAAAGTGGGGCACCAACCGGTCCGTCGCCCAAATCCACGCGCTTTTGCACCTCTCGCCCAAGCCGCTGCCTGCCGATGAGATCGCCGAAACCCTAAATATCGCACGCTCCAACGTCTCGACCGGCCTGAAAGAACTGCAAGGCTGGAAACTGGTCAGTGTTGAACGCCAACTTGGCGACCGCCGCGACCACTTCACATCCGTCCGCGATATGTTCGATCTTGTGAACACCGTCGTCGCCGCCCGTCGCGAGCGTGAATACGCCCCGACCCTGGCCGCCCTTCAGCGCGTCGCGATGGAGGCCGAGACCGACAAAACCCCTCTCGACGTTCGCGAACGCATCGCCGTCACGCTCAAAACGATGGAGCTGTTCGACAAGTGGTATCAGGACGTCTCCCGTCTTCCGAAAACCGTGCAGATGGGCGCGTTAAAGCTCGGCGCAGGCATCGCGCGGTTTATCCCCAAGGGCAAATAGAGGTCCCTTTTTTTGAGTGGTAATTTCAGTCATGACAGAAATGATTAAAATGTCCGAAAAGATCGAAATCAATAGGAATGCGTTTTGGGCCGCCCTGTTGCTCGCACCCCTGTCTATCGGAGTGCCCAGCTATGGGCTTGCCTTTCTTTTTATGGCTTTCCCCGATCCTGGCCTCGGCATTGGTATCTTTCTCATATTTCCGGGTGTCGCCATGTTCGTCGGTGCGCCGACCTACCTTACATTCGGTGCCTTCGCCTACTGGAAGACTTTGTCACGCGGCCACAAAAGCCCCATGCAACTCGCTATGGCAGGCCTCATCGCACATCTCGCCTCCACGCCCGTCGCAGCTCTTGTCTTCTTCCTCACCGATCCGGACGTCCTTGGCCCGACCCTCGGCTTCCTCGCCCTAGGCCTCATCTTCGCCCCGCTCTGGTCCGCGATCTTCGCCGTTCTCTACAAAAGGATGTCCTGATATGGCCTTTCTCGCTAACCCGCCCCGCGTCCCCCTGTTCTGGCGCAACGCCCCAAGTCCGCGCCCGCACCTCATCGACCCGCTCGCCTTCTTCGCTGCGCTCATCCTCGGACCAATCGTTTTCACCCTGCTGACCTTCTACCTCTTCATCCCGATGTTCGCGCTGGCCTTTGGCGCACCAACCTACCTTACCTTTGGTGCGCTCTTCTTCTGGCTCGCCCTCAGAAAAGGTTGGGACAGTTGGCCCCAAATCACCGGCGTCGGCTTCCTCGCCAACCTCGCCTCCGCGCCAGCCGTTTTTCTTGTTCTGTCGCACTTCGAAGCAATGGAAGCGACCATGATGATCATCGGTATGGGCTGCATCTTCGCCCCTCTCTGGAGCCTGTTCTTCGCCCTCCTCTATCGCTGGCTTCGTCTCGATTTCTACACTTCGTAACCCGTCATAAGGAGTATCCAAATGACCTTCATCGTATCCGCCTATTTCATCGGAGCCCTCTCGGTTCTCATCGCCCTTTCCGTGATGATCCTGAAAATCGGCACCGTCCTCGGTCAATGCCCGGACAAGGGTCAGGCGGCCCGCGCAGGTTCAATCACAATCGCCACTGGGTTTGCCGCCATCGGTGCAGGCTGCGTCACCCTCATCGCCGCCGCTCTGCCCGCGCTTGGCTTCGGCCTCATGGCGCTGTGCATCTGCCTTGGTGGTGCAACCCTTGCCCTTGGTCTTGGCTTTACAAACGCCGTCGCCACTCTGCGTTCGGTGATGGTCGACACCAAGCCTCAGGCCCCGCAGGCGAACCCTGTGTGAAAAG
>JABDQU010000426.1 GCA_013042105.1 Boseongicola sp. | reverse complement strand
CTTACTTCAGCGTGCGCTCGACCTCTTCACGCTCAAAGATCTCGATCACGTCATCGGGGCGAATGTCTTCGTAGTTCTCAAACGCCATACCGCATTCCTGACCGGACTGAACCTCGGGCACTTCGTCCTTGAAGCGCTTCAGGGTTTTCAGCGTGCCTTCGTGGATCACGACATCGTCGCGCAGAAGACGCACACCCGCCGAGCGGCGCGCGACACCTTCGGTCACAAGACAACCGGCCACCTTGCCGACGTTCGAGACCTTGAAGACCTCTTTGATCTTGGCGTAGCCGATGAACTTTTCGCGCACTTCGGCAGACAACAGACCCGATGCGGCCGCTTTCACGTCGTCCACAAGATCATAGATCACGCTGTAATAGCGGATTTCTACGCCCTTCTGGTTCGCTGTGTTCCGCGCCGGTGCGTTGGCCCGGACGTTGAAGCCGATCACAGGCGCACCGCTGGCTTCCGCCAGTCCGATATCGCTTTCCGTAATCGCACCAACGCCGGAATGGAGCACCCGGACACGCACTTCTTCGTTGCCGATCTTTTCCATCGCCTGAACGATCGCTTCGGCAGAACCCTGCACGTCGGCTTTGACGAGGATCGGCAATTCGCTGACGTCTTCGTTCGCCTTGGCATTGGCCATCAACTGATCCAGCGTCACCGCCGCACCCGCTGCTGCGCGTTTGTCCTTGGCGGCTTTCTCGCGGTATTCCGCGATCTCGCGCGCCTGCGCTTCGGTTTCGACCACGTTCAGAACGTCACCCGCTTCCGGTGTGCCGTTCAGACCAAGCACCTCGACAGGCACCGATGGTCCGGCTTCTTTGACGCGCTCGCCATGGTCGTTTTCCATCGCGCGCACACGGCCCCACTGTTCGCCCACGACGAAGATATCGCCTTGGCGAAGCGTGCCGTTCTGCACCAGAACCGTCGCCACAGGACCACGACCGACGTCAAGCTGCGCTTCGATCACGGCACCGGTTGCGGCACGGTTCGGGTTGGCTTTCAGTTCCAGAATTTCCGACTGAAGCGAGATTGCCTCAAGCAGTTCTTCCAGACCGGTGCCGCTGATGGCCGAAACCTCAACGTCCTGAACTTCACCGGACATTTCTTCGACGATCACTTCGTGCTGAAGCAAGTCGGTGCGCACTTTGTTCGGGTCGGCTTCCGGACGGTCGATCTTATTGATCGCCACGATCATCGGCACTTTTGCCGCTTTCGCATGGTTGATCGCCTCAATCGTCTGCGGCATCACCGCATCGTCTGCAGCAACAACAAGCACAACAATATCAGTTACTTGCGCACCACGCGCGCGCATCGACGTAAACGCTGCGTGGCCAGGAGTATCAAGGAACGTCAGTTTGTTGCCGCCCTGATCGACCTGATACGCACCGATGTGCTGTGTGATACCGCCAGCCTCGCCAGAGACAACCTTCGCATTCCGGATCGCGTCCAGAAGCGACGTCTTGCCGTGGTCAACGTGGCCCATCACGGTGATGACAGGAGGACGATCCTGCAGATCTTCTTCCTTGTCCTCGACCATTTCAATGACCTGTTCCACGTCCGAGTCAGAAACCCGCTGCACCTTGTGGCCAAATTCTTCGATGATGAGTTCGGCTGTATCGGCATCAATCGTCTGGTTCTGCGTCGCCATGATACCGCTGGTCATCAGCGATTTCACAACATCCGCAACACGCTCGGACATCCGGTTGGCCAACTCGCCAACAGTGATCGCCTCGGGCAACTGAACCGTCCGCATAACCTTTTCACGCTCGACGTTGCCGCCCATCGCCTTTTGACGCGCACGTTCTTGCTTGCGCTTCATGGCTGCCATGGACTTCTGACGTCCACCTTCGCCACCAGTCAATGCCTGGTTCAGCGTCAGCTTACCACCACGGCGTCCACCGTCGCCACGTGTCGGCTTGGCTTTGCGTGCATCACCGCGATCATCGCGGTCGCGACGCGGTGCGGCGGCTGGCTTGGTCGCATTGTTGCGAGGCGCAGCCGCTGGCGTCGGCTCAGCCGGAGCAGCAGGCGCTTCCGCGCGCGCTTTGGCTTCAGCAGCTTCGCGGGCAAGACGCTCGTCTTCCTCGGCCTTCGCCTTGGCGCGCTCTTCGCGCTCACGCTCTTCCTGTTCCTTGGCTTCAGCCTCGGCACGGCGGCGCTCGCGGCTTTCAGCGCGGGCCTTCTCGTCCGCCTCGCGCTTTTCAGCCTCTTCCGCCTCGACGGCCTTGGCCGCCGCGAGGGCTTTCATCCGGCGCTCAAGCTCGGCATCCGAAATGCCAGCGGGCCGCTTGGAAGGGTCGGACGCAGGCGAAGACGCCCCGCCTGAACCCGCAGCCGGCTTCGCCGCGCCGGGCTTTGGAACCACGACACGTTTACGTTTGGTCTCAACCACGACGCTCTTGGTCCGGCCATGGCTAAAGCTTTGCTTTACCTGTCCCGGGCGGCTGCCGCGCAGCCCCAGAGTCTTTTTGCCGTCATTATCGCTCATATGGTCTACTTTACCTTTCCGGTAGCATCGCCACCGTCCACTTCGCGAACGCCAGATAGCCGGATGGCGTCCTCTCTGATCCGTTCAGTGAGTCCGCCAAAGCCGAGCGCCGCATGTATCACACGTTC
>JABDQU010000423.1 GCA_013042105.1 Boseongicola sp. | reverse complement strand
TATGGCGCGATGCGGGTCTGTAATGTCTTCGCTTGGCGCGAGACGCATCCTGATCTTTTGAAGAAAGCGCGTGATCCGAACGGTCCCGACAATGATGCCCAACTTCAGGAGGCCGCCGTCTGGGCAGATGATATCCTTTGCGCCTGGGGCGTACATGGCACACATCTGTCGCGCGGCGCGGCGGTTGGCGAATTCCTGGCAAGCCACGATGCGACGCTTTTGTGTCTTGGCCAAACCAAGGACGGACATCCGCGCCATCCGCTTTATGTCGGTTATACGCAGGAACCGATCCCTTGGTCGCCGGTTCAGGCCGCCACGATCTGCTGAGAGGCAACAAGTTTGATGTTGCGCGGGCCTGCGTCCACAGCGCCGACCAGAATGGCTGCAACCTGCCCGTCCACCAAAACAAGCGCATCGGAACCATCCGGTGTGGACGAGATCGAGACTGCCGTTTTGGCAAGGCGGTCCTCGGGGACGAAAACCTCGATACATTCCTTGGCAGTGTCAAAATCGTGGAAGGCCATTGGTCCCGCGTTCGATGCGCTTTGCGACTGCGCCAGGTCGCGACGCGCATCGACTTTCAGCGCCGCTTCCCCATAAGTGATTTCGCTTTCGTCAACGTCCAGCAGGTCCGACAAAAGATAGGTCTGCGGTCCCTTGCGCGGGTGCACAAAGCGCACAAAGACACCCGCAAACGGCGTGACATCCAGCCCCTCGAAGAAAACCGTCAGTGTTTCTTCGCCATCGGCGAACATCATCGCGGCCCTTCCGGGTGCACGCCAATGCACGAAATCGATGTCGGGATACCGCAGGTCCACTTCGCAGATATCCAGGTTTGGGCGAAAATCGGGAATAAGAAACTCGGCCACATCCGGCGGCACGGAATGAACGACCGGGCTCATACCATCTTCGGGCAAATCCCCGGTTTCAATCGTGCCACGATTTTCGGTTCGAATGTCGCGATCAGAAGTCCCTGCCCCGTCGCCATCAAGGCGCGTCGAACGGGGCCCGATGAATTCCGGATCATCGCGGGAGACCACCGCTGATCCGGGTTGATTGTGCCATTCAAAACGCCGTCGACGCGCGCGCAAGATGGCCAGAATGACCACAAAACACATCCATCCCAGTATCCACATTTCCGTCTGCACGGCGCACCCCGACTTTAATCATCGCTGTCACCTTCACAAACCGGCGTTACCATAACCTTTCCTGCAAAAGGCTAAATGCAGAGAATTGTCTTAAAATCAGATCGTGGGCGCGAGACTTGGGGTGCGCAGATCGATATCGCCGGGCAGGACAACGCCGCCCGTGGTGCCCATGTCGATCAGCATCAAGACGTTGCCGTCAAGCCCGACCTGATAGGTGATCTCACCGCCGATATCGACAGAGGTCACGGTTATGTCCGGGTCGCTCAGAACAGCCGGGTCGTAGTAGAGCACAAGCTGATCCACCGCAGGGTCAAAGTCATGCACCGTCGGCGGATTTCCCGTCGCCCAGATGCCTGAAACAAAGGTGTCGGATGCACCGTCCGCGCGGGTTGTCGCGAACTCGCCCCAGGCATTGTCGCCCGCGCCCATGACGATGAAATCCGCGCCCTCGCAGCCTTCAAGGCGGTCGCTTTGATCGGCGTCGCTGGCGGGTGCATCGAGGTAATTCCCGGCAAGGCCGATCAACGTGTCGTTTCCGGGGCCGCCCTCAAGTTCGTCAACCCCGAGGTTGCCGGTCAGGAAATCCGCCCCGGGTCCGCCCCTCAGCGTGTCATTGCCGCCGTCACCCTGCAGAAAATCGGCATTTTGCGCGCCTTCCAGCAAATCATTGCCTGCGCCGCCACGCAGTACGTCATCTCCGGAGCCGCCACGCAAAAAGTCGTTGCCGGTGCCGCCACCAAGCGTGTCATTCCCATCACCGCCAAAAAGCGAGTCATCACCGACATCGCCAAAAACCTCGTCGTCATCGGCATTTCCATCAAGATAGTCGTTGCCGATATCGCCGTTGATCACGTCATTGCCAGCACGCCCGAAAATCACGTCGTCAAAGGGTGTGCCGACCAGAATATCCGGCCCCGGCGTACCTTCGTCAGTCAGGTCCGGTTCGTCGGTTTCAAGACCGCCGCTCGAACCGCCGCCGCCCACCAGCGATGCCAGCAGACCCACGCCAAAAATCGCGAGGAGTATTTCCATTATATGCGCCTGCTCTGACCGTTTCGACCGGCATTTATTGCGCTAGATTATCTACCCAAACCCGCATCCACTCAAGCCCTTGCAGAAAACGCTTTGCAAACCCTGCGGGACGTCCTATACGCCCGGATTCGAGCCATCGTTTAGGTGGCCGAACCCTCCAAGGGCTCTGCTGGACGACATCCCGGCTTGCGCCATCACTCAAACCTCAAGGAGACCCCGATGTCGATTACGACTGAAGAAAAAGCAAAAGTGATGAAAGAATTCGGCGCCAAGGAAGGCGACACAGGTTCGCCCGAAGTTCAGGTAGCCATTCTTTCCAGCCGCAGCGCCACGCTGACCGAGCACTTCAAGACCCACAAGAAAGACAACCACGGTCGCCGTGGCCTTTTGAAGATGGTCGCGACGCGCCGGAAGCTTCTGGACTATGTCAAGGCCAAGGATGAGGCCCGTTATCAGGACCTGATCAAGCGTCTGGGTCTGCGCCGCTGAGCGGAAGGACCAACCGGAATTACGAAAACGGCGCAAGGTGTTCCTTGCGCCGTTTTTGTTTGGGAATCCGGATCTAGTTGATCACCACCAACACCTCAAAGGGTCTCAGGCTGATGCGGCCTGACAAGTTTTCGCGTGCTTCATAGTTGAACAACAGGCATGTCCCCGAACAGACCATGCCTTCCGGGACGTCGAAGTCGAGCGTCTGGGTGGTGAAGTTTGCCACCACCGACAGCTTTTTGCCGTCAAGCGCGCGGGTGAAGGCGAAAACCGACGGATGATCTTCGGCGAAGGGTTCGTAGCGACCGTGGATGACCACGGGCAGGTTTTTGCGAAGGGCAATCAGGCGGCGGTAGTAGTCGAAGATACCCTCCGGGTCGGCGCGGTCGGCTTCGACGTTGATTGCGGTGTGATTCGGGTTGGTTTCGATCCAGGGCGTGCCGGTCGTGAAGCCCGCTTGCGCCCCGGCACTCCATTGCATCGGGGTGCGGGCGTTGTCGCGACCGTTGGTGTTGGCGCCGGCGATGAACTCGGCGGGTGAGACCCCTGCGGCCATGGCGTCTTTGTAGTGTCCAAGCGTCTCGATATCACGAAACTGGTCGATCCGCTCAAAGCGCACATTGGTCATGCCGATTTCCTCGCCCTGATAGACGAAGGGCGTGCCTTTCATCAGGTGCACCACTGTGGCCAGCATCTTGGCCGACTGGACACGAAAAGCGCCATCGTCACCATAGCGCGAGACCTGACGCGGCAGGTCATGGTTTGACAGGAACAGCGAATTCCAGCCGTCATCCGCAAGCGTTTCTTGCCAGTCGTTCAGCACACGTTTGAAGGCGATAAGATCAAAGGGTCGCGGCTTCCATTTCCCGTGAACCGGGTCCCAGCCTTCCATGATGTGTTGGAACTGGAACACCATATCCAGTTCCGCCCTGTCGCGTCCGCAATACAAAAGCGCGGTGTCGCGGCTGACGGACCAGCTTTCGCCAACGGTGACCACATCGCGCCCTGCCAGCGTTTCGCGGTGCATTTCCTGCAGGAATTGGTGCAGGTAGGGACCTTCCTCAAAGATGCCCGCGTCAACGTCTTTACCGATCAGGCTGATGACATCCATCCGAAAGCCCGCGATGCCCCGGTCAAGCCACCAGTTCATCATATCGTAGATCTCGCGGCGCAGTTTCGGGTTCTGCCAGTTCAGGTCAGGTTGAGCGGCGCTGAAGAAACCGAGGTAATACTGGCCCAGTTCCGGGACAAAGTGCCAAGCCGAGCCGCCGAAACAGGCGCGGTGGTCCGAAGGTGGCCCACCGTCCGGGGCGGGGACGCGCCAGATGTAGAAGTCATGCGTGGGGGCCGCCTTTGACGACTTCGCCGCTTTGAACCAGTGGTGTTCGTCAGAGGAATGATTGACGACGAGGTCCATCACAATGCCGATGCCGCGCGCTTTTGCTTCGGCGAGCATTTGGTCAAAGTCCTCAAGCGTGCCGAATTCGGGGGCGATGGCGCGGTAATCCGCAATGTCATAGCCGTTGTCGGCCATGGGCGAGGCATAGACTGGCGACAGCCAGATAAAGCCGATGCCAAGGTCGCGCAGGTGGTCGAGCTTGGAGGTGATGCCGGGAATATCGCCGATCCCGTCGCCGTTGCTGTCGCAAAAGCTACGGGGATAGATCTGATAACCGGTGGCTGTGTGCCACCAATTGGTGGCGGGCGATGAGGTCGGGAGGGTGTTCGGCATGGGCAGGCTTCCAAGGATCGGCGGGGGTGCGGCGCGCGCACCAAAAGGGTTGATCCGAGTGGTAGTGCAGGATGCCGCCTTGGTCCATTCGTGCAAAACAGAAACGGCGGCGTCGTTTCCGATGCCGCCGTTTCCAAACGTTTGTCTGATGTCTTTAGTTGGTCTTGGCCTGATTGCCGTGGGCCATGCCCATCATGCCCTTTTCGCTGACTTCAAACGTCACAGGCACTTCGCCTGCGCGGTCAAAAATCAGCGTGGCTTCAACGATCTCACCGTAAGGCAGTTCACCGGGCTGGAGGCCCATGACCATCACGTGAAAGCCACCGGGCGCAAAAGCGACCATGCCTTCGGCGGGGACTTCGACCGCATCAACGTGCAGCATCCGCATGACGCCGTCGTCTTCGCGGCTTTCGTGGATCATCGCCATGTGGCCTTCGATCTTCACATCGACCAGAAGGTCATCTTCCGTGCCGGTGTTCATGATCATCATGTATCCGCCAGCGGCACGGGCGTTTTCAAACGCCTTCACCATGACAGGGTCTTCGATCTGAATGGAGGACGTGCCATCGGCAAAGGCGGAGGTTGCCATAAGCATGGCGGCGACAGTCAGAATTTTACGCATTTTCGGACACCCAAAATAAATATCAATAGTTGCATATATAGTGTGGCGCGCTTGCTTTTACCAGAGGGACTCGCGCGTCGGGTTTGTGGCTTTATGTCGCGACTTTCCTCTTTGGGGTGCGTGGCCAGATCATCCCTGCGGCAAAGGCTCCAAAGCCAAGAGCCACGAAAGCCAACCAGCCGACGGAAGCCTGTGCGGGCGGCTCGGGCGCGGTAAGTGTGAGGACACCGCCATCGGGAAGCGTCACGGTCTGATCCCAGACCTCGACATGATCGACAAACTCGCGCACCCGCAAATTCAGCGGTGCGCGCCCGGTTTCGGGCAGGGTCATCTGAAGTTCGGCCAGACCGTCCACCTTCCAGGCGAAATACCCCAGATACCCCTCAAGGGTCTGAAGCGTCATGTTTTGCACCGTTTCCGGTGAGGTGCAGACGGCAATCGAAAGTTCGGCGTCATAGGGCATGGCGAAGTCGGGCAGAACATCGGGGTCGTGCACCATCATCGAAAGGGCCTCGAAGGGGGTCGCTTCGCCCCCAAGACTGACGGTGGTTGTCGAGAAGATGTCATCTGCCAGAGGAAATGTTCCGTCATAAAGGCGCGGCACGTCGACGGTGCCATCCGCGCCCAACAGGCCTTCGGCGCCGGTACCAAAGACGCTCGAAACTTCGGTTGCGGGTATCTTGAAGTAAAGCGCCACGGACTCCGCGCGCCGGTCCACGATCAGGGTGGCATCGGTCGCGAGCGCCGGGGCGGCGAGGGCTGTGGCACAAACCACGCCAAGAAAGGTCTTTATCGTCCGCATTACGACCCTATACATGGGCGTCCGCCGTGAAATGTCGAGCCTGCGGGTCGGCACAAAAGGCACCAAGACCCAACACCTGTGGAAAACCATTTCCAAACCCGCTTTTTTCCTGTAAGCGCGCACAATCTGAGACGTGACGCCCTGACCCCGGCGCATGACATGATAAGAGGGGTCGGCGGCAATGGGGCCGCCATTTAATCGGGCACTCGGACCGCCGAGATTGGCCCAAACAGGATACGATATATGTTCAATGAAGTGAAAAAATCCATTCAGTGGGGCGAAGAGACGCTGACACTGGAAACGGGCAAGGTTGCGCGTCAGGCAGACGGTTCGGTTATCGCCACTTATGGTGAGACCTCCGTGATGGCCAACGTGACGTTCGCAAAGTCCCAAAAGCCAGGTCAGGACTTCTTTCCTCTGACCGTGCACTACGGCGAGAAATACTACGCCGCTGGTAAAATTCCGGGTGGTTTCTTCAAGCGTGAAGCCCGCCCCACCGAAAAAGAGACACTGACGTCTCGTTTAATCGACCGTCCGATCCGCCCTCTGTTCGTCCCCGGCTTTAAAAACGAAGTTCTCGTTATCTGCACAGTACTGTCG
>JABDQU010000422.1 GCA_013042105.1 Boseongicola sp. | reverse complement strand
CGGTTCAAGGGCCGCAAGCGCCGATCACGATCCGACGCAAGGATAAGCGGTTCGGGATTTGGGTGAACAACGCGGCGGTCGAGGTGGATGCAGCCCCGTCATATTACGCGGTGGCGACGTCGGCGCCATGGGAAGATGTGATCCTTGATATCGAGGATTTGCGGCACAGTATTTCGATCGACCGCGCCATTCGCGCTGTTGGTTTGGAGCGCGCGGACAGCAGTAGTTTTATTGAGGCCTTGGTGCGGATCAAGGAGTCGCAGGACGCTTACGTGAGTGCCTATGAAACGGTGGAAGTGAGCGAGGAGACGTTGTTCAAGACCTCGATCCAACTGCCCGCGAACCTGACCGAGGGCGACTATAAGGCGCGGTTTTTTCTGACCCGGGCTGGTGAGGTTCTGGACGTGCATGAGACCAGCATTGATGTTCGCAAGGTCGGATTGGAGCAGTTCCTGTTCAACCTGTCGCGCCAGCAGCCATTGATTTACGGACTGATGTCTTTGGCAATTGCGATCTTTGCGGGTTGGGCGGCCTCTGCATTCTTCCGGTATATTCGGTTTTAGCGTCGCATTTGGGGGGCTTTGCCCCCCTCGCTTCGCTCTCCCCCCACGGTATTTAGGAAAGGGTGAAGCCGTCAGCCGCGGCCGATATAGGGCATTTGTGTTGCCATGATCGTCATGAATTGGACGTTCGTTTCCAGCGGTAGATCGGCCATGTGAAGGACCGCGCGGGCGGCTTCGTTAACGTCCATGACGGGGTTGGGTTTTTCACCGCGTTCGATCAGGATGTCGTTCATTTCCTGAACCATTTGAGTCCCGGCATTGCCGATGTCGATCTGGCCGCAGGCGATGTTGTAGGGGCGACCGTCGAGGCTGAGTTGGCGAGTCATGCCGGTGATCGCGTGTTTTGTTGTGGTGTAGCACACCATGAGCGGGCGCGGGACGTGGGCGGAGATCGAGCCGTTGTTAATGATGCGCCCCCCTTGAGGGTCCTGGGCGCGCATGTGGCGGAAGGCGGCGCGGGCGGCGAGGAACATGCCTGTGAGGTTGACGTTTACGACTTGCTGGAAGTCAGCGAGGGAGACCTCGTCGATGGTCGCTTGGGGGCCGGAGATGCCGGCGTTGTTGAACATCGCGTCAAGGCGGCCGGTTTGCGCGACAAAGGCATCGAAGGCGGCGTCGACTTGCGTTTCGTCTGTTACGTCGGCGGGCAGTGGGACTGCGTTGTCGTAGGTGTCGGCGAGGTGTTCCAAGCGGTCGGCGCGCCGCGCAATGAGGCCGACGGTCCAACCTGCGTTCAGGAATTCGAGCGCTGTGGCGTGGCCGATGCCGGAGGAGGCTCCGGTGATCAGGATTGATTTGGTCATGATGTCTCCTCGGAGGTGAGTTCGAAAGGGGCTGCGGGGCGTTGCAGGTCGGTTGTGGTGAGGGGGGCTGTTGGGCGGGCAAGACGGTAGCGCGTGACCCAATGGAGCCGGTTTTCGGCGCGGGTGATGGCCACGTAGGCGAGGCGTTTCCAAAGGGGGATGCCTGCCTCGATGCGTCCAGCGCGGCTGGCGGCGTAGAGGTCGGGGGCGAAGACCTGCACTTCGGGCCATTGCGATCCCTGGGCCTTGTGGATGGTGACGGCGGCACCATGGAGGAAGGCGGCCCCCATGTTGGCGGCGAAGGGGATTTGGGGTTCTTCTTCGTCGGGGATTTCGATTTTGACGATGGAGGCTGCGGAGACCTGGGGTTCCGGCGCGCCGATGACGTGCAGGCGTGAGAAGCCGGCGCGTTTGCCGGGGCCGAGGTAGATGACCTGCGCGCCTTTGATGAGGCCGCGTGCCTCGAGGTCGAGGCGTTTTTTGCGGTGTTTCAGGGGCAGTTCGATGCCGTCGCAGACGAGCGGTTCGCCGGGAAGGAGACCTTCAAGCGGGGCCTCGAAAGCAGCGCGGAAGGCGTGGATCAGGCGGATGCGGGTGGCATTGCGCCAAACCAGAACGGGCGAGCGGGCCATCATATCGGCGTCGACGCGCTCGGCCAAGGTCACGCGGTCGTCGGTTTTGGCGGCGTCTTCGATCATGCGTTCGAAGGCCTCAAAGCTGAGGGTTTCGTCAGAAAGGGCGTGCGCGAGATCGAGGATCGGGTTGTCCTGATCCTGACGGTGGATGCGGTGCAGGATGAGTTTGCGCGGCGCGGGCAGATCATCGAAGACCATCGAGCCAGACTGGTTAACCGGGGCAAGCTGTGCGGGGTCGCCAAAGAGGACCAGTGTCGGGAAAATCTCTTTCAGGTCATCGAATTGGCGTTTGTCGAGCATGGAGCTTTCGTCGACGAAACCGATATCGAGCGGGTCTTCACGGCGCTTCCATCCCAAGATGAAGTCAGAGCCTTTGAGGCCTGCCGTGGCCAGCGCGCCGGGGACGGATTTGACCTGTTGGTAGAACGCGTATGCGCGATCAAGGGCGAGGTCGGTCAGACCTTCGAGTTCGACTTCGGGGCGATCGGCGTTTCCGACCAGCCATTCGGCGATTTTTTCGTATTCGGGATCGTAGAGGGGTGTGTAGAGGATGCGGTGGATCGTGGTGGCGGCGACGCCGCGGGTGCGCAAGACGCTGGCGGCTTTGTTGGTGGGCGCGAGGATGGCGACGGTGCGGCGGTCTTTGCGGCGGCGGCCTTCGTAGTCGCCCGAGATCGTGTCGACTCCGGCTTCTGCGAGGGCTTCGGCGAGGCGGGCCAGGAGCATGGTTTTACCGGAACCCGCTTTGCCGATGATCGCAAGCGCGTTGTCACCGCCATCGGCGCGCGGGGTTGTCATGCTTTCTTCGATATCGACGCCTGCAGATTTCAGGACGTCGGCAACGCGGTCGAAGGCGTCGGCCTGATCTTCGGAGAATTGAATGAGAGGGACGGACATGGGCGGACCCTAGCGGGCTGCCCATGTCTGCGCCAGCGCGATCAGGCGGAAAGTGCGGGTTTTGAGGTGGGTGTCAGGGCACCGAAGCTGCGGTCATACCAGTGGCGGCTGATTTCATCGCTGACGCCCGCTCGCGCCAGGAGACGGGGGCGGAGTGCAGGTTCGAAGGCCCAGAGGCCGACGCTTGTGGCATCGCGCCCCTGCCCTGCGGTTCCAAGGATTGTGGGCCCCCAGCCGAGGCGCGCGTAAATGCGGACCATGCGGGCATCAAAGACGCCGACGGAGTGGGAGAGGTGGTTGTTCAGGCCCAGTTCCATACCGCCAAGCATGAGGGCGGCCGAGATTTGTGCGGGTGCGCCGGGGGCAAGGCAGAAGCGGGTGCATTCCCAGATGAAAGGGCTTTTGATCTCGACGCCATCGGTGAGGTGCAAGAAATGGTCGTTGACCATTGTGTCACCCGTGGTGGGCAAAAAGCGCATGGAGCCGCCGTGGCGTCCGGTGGCGTCTTCCCAGATCACATAGAGCGGGTTGGCGTCGTCGTAGGCGTCACGCTCGGTGCCATCGTCGCGTAAGGTGACGTCCCAGCCGAGGCGGTCGTGGAACTGCGTGGCGCGATCGACGAACATCGAACGAGCGAGGCGTGGGAAGCGGTGAAGATCGTCGGCATAGATGTAGCGAAGCATTTGGTCCCTCCAGTGAATGTGCTGGAGAGAGTGCTAAGCGGCGTTTGTTAACGCCTTCGGATCAGGCCGCCCGGTGTGGTTATCAAATGATTAATAACCCTTGGCTGAGGGCGCGGGCTACCGCGTGGGTTGTGTTCATGGCCGTGAGTTTGAAGCGCGCGCTTTCGATATAGACGCGCAAGGTGTGCTCGGAGATTGAGAGGCTGTCGGCGGCCTGTGCGCGGTTGAAGCCCATGGCCAGCATGGTTAATGCATCGGTTTCACGGGGGCTGAGACTGACGACTTTGACCTTGTCGGTGCCGCGTTCCAGTTCGAGCGCTTTCTGGTTCACGAAGTGTGAGACAAGCAGCAGGTTGCGGACGTGTTCTTCGGTGTAAGACGCCCATTGGTCGTCCGAGGCATTTCCCGAGACGGTGAATAGGGCGAATTGGCCTGAAGGGCCGCGGATCGGGACGGAGAAGCCCTGATTGCCGATGCCGCTGTCAATCGCTTCGCCGTGGAAGTTTCGGACATTCTTGTTTGTCCAGTCCAGACGCTTCCAATCAATGGGGTGGAACCTTTGATAACAGGCCTGAACCACTGGATCCAGGCGGGCGTAGTCTTCGTCAAGATAGTGCTGCACCCACTCGGGTGAGTAGGTCAGTGCGGCGTATTGTTCGCCGGTTGAATTGACCGAATGGTAGACGACATGCTCGACGTCTAAAGTGTCGCGCAGAGCGACGACGTGATCGTTTAGCTCACCGAGTGTTTCAACCCTCTGCAGTTGCTCGATGTAGGAGTCCAACATGTCCAATACCCTGTCCCGTCGAGTGGGGCGACATGCCGTGGTTCGCGCTTATGTCGAGTTCCGCAACCTGCTTTGCCAGAACCAACTGACGCTCGAGTGCGTGCAGGTCGTTCTTTTCAGCAAAGGTCGTCAAATCCGCTAAGACTTCGAGTATCCATTCGTTCGCCATAATCGACTTTCTTTTTCAAAGGTTAATGAACCATTAATACAACCTTAGCATGTAGCAGTTTTTGGACCTATTCACTGATTTCAACTCCCCAGAAATAGTGAGGGGCTGATTTTCAAGTCTCTGAAAACAATAGAACCCACTCAAAATGAGCGGGTTCTTCTTTGGGGAAACCGAGCAAACGATTGCGATCTGATTCTATAGAAACAAACTGTTTCTTATTTGGAAACGCTCGCCTCCAGCGTGTCTTCGAGAGTCCGCAATCCAGTGCGGGGTGATTGAACCAGTACAGCCATGTTGCCGGGCTTGTGTTCGTTGCGCAGCATTTTCATATGGGCCTGGGGCAGATCGGCCCAGGTGAAGACCTCGGACATGCAGGGGTCGAGACGGCGCTCGACCATAAGCTTGTTAGCTGCGCTGGCTTGTTTGAGGTGGGCGAAGTGACTGCCCTGAAGGCGTTTCTGGTGCATCCACATGTAGCGGACGTCGAAGGTGCAATTGAACCCGGTGGTGCCCGCGCAGATCACGACCATACCGCCTTTTTTGCACACGAAGGTCGATACCGGGA
>JABDQU010000414.1 GCA_013042105.1 Boseongicola sp. | reverse complement strand
TGTTCCACGCGCAGGCCGAAGGTCTGAAAGCCGGTGGCGCCGATGTGCTCTGGGTCGAAACCATCAGCGCACCCGAAGAATACCGTGCCGCCGCCGAGGCCGCACTTTTGGCGGGCATGCCGTGGTGCGGCACCATGAGCTTTGACACTGCAGGCCGCACGATGATGGGACTGACCAGCCAAGGTATGTCCGACCTCGTCGCTAAACTGGACCACGCCCCGCTGGCCTATGGCGCCAATTGCGGCGTCGGGGCATCGGATCTGCTGCGCACCATTCTTGGCTTTGCCGCACAGGGTGGCGAAACCCCTTTGATTGCAAAGGGAAATGCGGGCATTCCGAAATACGTTGATGGACACATCCACTATGACGGCACACCCGAACTTATGGCCGATTACGCCGTTCTGGCGCGCAATTCGGGCGCGACAATCATCGGCGGATGCTGCGGCACGACGCCCGATCATCTGGTGAAAATGCGCGCGGCTCTGGAAGAAACCCCAAAGGGCGAGCGTCCGACTCTGGATCAGATCACCACCGCCTTGGGCGGGTTCTCGTCGGCCACCGACGGCACAAGCGATGACGAACCCGTGTCCACCCGGCGCGGCAACCGCCGCCGCCGCACGACCTAAGCGTCCAGCAACGTCCGGGCTGCAACCCGCGCGGCATCGGTGATCGTGTCCCCCGACAACATGCGCGCCACTTCATCCACCCGTTCAACGTCGTCCAATGGCACCACCGTCGACAAGGTCGCCTCGTCGCTCACACGCTTTTCCACACGCCAGTGATGCGCCCCCCGCGCGGCCACCTGAGGCGAATGCGTCACGACGAGCACTTGCGACGCCTCCGAAAGCTCCGCCAACCGACGCCCCACCGCATCCGCCGTCGCCCCGCCAACACCGCGATCGATCTCGTCGAATATCAACGTCAGACCATCAACACCCGACGTCAGACAAACCTTCAGAGCCAACAAAAACCGGCTCAACTCACCACCTGAGGCGATCTTGTTCAAAGGCCCTGACGGCGCGCCCGGATTGGTCGCCACCGTGAAGGCAACCGTGTCGCGCCCATCCGGCCCCGCATCGGCTTCGGTAATTTCTGTCGCAAAAACAGCGCGTTCCAGCTTCAGCGGCGCCAACTCTTTCGCCATCGCCGCATCCAAAGCCTCGGCCGCTTCGGCCCGTGCCGCGCCCAAAGCATCCGCCGCCGCGTCATACACGCCCTCGGCAGCCTCGACCTCGGCCTTCAACGACAAAAGCTCCTCGGCCCCGCCATCCAGCGCCGCCAGTTTCGCCGCTAAAGTCTCGGTCAACGCGGCCAGATCGTCCGGCAACACCCCATGCTTGCGCGCCAAAGCCCGGATCGCGAACAACCGCTCCTCGACACGCTCTAACTCGCCCGCATCAAAATCCAGCGCCTCCATCGCCCGCGCGACGCCGTCTTCGGCCTCACCAAGCTCAACCAAAGCCCGCTCCAAAGCCGCCATTGGTCCTTCCAAAGCGCCCACGGCCTTCTCTGCCGCCTCGTCCAGCCAACGCGACGCATCCCGCATCATGCCTTCCGCGCCTCCGGCCCCAAGCGCCTCATGCGCGCGCGCCACATCCTCGCGAATTTTCTCAGCGCCCTGCATCATCCGCCGCCGGGCATCAAGGCTGGCATCCTCCCCCGCCTCCGGCGACAGTTCCGTCAGTTCCCCAACCGCATGGCGCAGAAAATCCTCTTCCTCAGCCAAAGCCGCCGCAGCCGCCTCAGCCTCGCGCAACGCATTGCGCGCGCCCTGCATGTCGCGCCAGGCAGCCCGACACCGCGCCACCAGATCGTCCAGATCGCCAAACGCATCCAGCAATTTGCGGTGACCGCTTGCGTTCAAAAGCCCGCGGTCGTCATTCTGTCCATGAAGCTCAACCAACGTGTCCGACAAGGCCCGAAGCACCTCGCCAGAGGCGCGCCGATCATTCACCCACGCCGTCTTGCGCCCATCCCGTGCATTCACGCGGCGCAGGATCAACGTGTCATCCACCGGCAAACCCGCTTCGACAAGCACCGCGCGGGCGGGATGATCCGGCGTCAAGTCAAACTCGGCCGTCACTTCGCCCTGCTCAGCCCCGTCGCGCACCAATTCCGCACGCCCGCGCCAACCCAGCACAAACCCAAGCGAATCCAATAAGATAGACTTACCTGCCCCAGTCTCACCGGTCAGCACATTTAGCCCCGGCTGAAGCGCCAACTCCAACCGGTCGATGATTAGCATGTCCCGGATGTCGAGACTTCTCAGCATCGGATCAGAGCCACTCGCCGCGAACAACCTGACGATAAATCGTCGAGAGCCAGCTGCTGCCCGCCGCGTCAGGGCGCAGCCCCTGCCCTGTGAGCAGCGCAAAACTGTCCGCATACCAAGGCGTGGATTGATAATTGAACCCAAGGATGGCGCCCGCCGTCTGCGCCTCGTCCGTCAGCCCAAGCGCCAGATACGCCTCGACCAACCGGTGCAGTGCCTCGGGTGTGTGCGTCGTCGTCTGGAAATCTTCGACCACCACGCGGAACCGGTTTACCGCCGCCACATAATGCCCGCGCTTCAGATAATACCGCCCGATCTCCATTTCCTTGCCACCCAGATGGTCAAAGGCCAGATCAAACTTCAAAATCGACGAACGCGCATATTCGCTGTCCGGATAGCGCTCGATCACATCCCGGAACGAGCGCAACGCCTGAAAGGTCAAACCCTGATCGCGGCCCACGTCATCAATCTGATCGTAGTAAGACAATGCCAGCAGATACTGCGCCCAGGGGGCGTCTCGATCTGCCGGATACGTCGTCAGAAACCGCTGTGCCGCGCCGCGACTGGCCTCATAATCCGTGGCACGATGATACGAGAACGCCTGCATCACAAGCGCGCGACGCGCCCACTCGGAATAAGGGTAGAGCCGCTCGACCTCACCAAAAAAGCGCGCAGCAGCTTCAGGATTTCCCGTCGTTTCAAGTTCGAATTCAGCGCGGTTGTAAAGCTCCTCCGCCGAGAAGCTTTCCAGTGGCCGCTCGTCGTCGGGATCGCTCAGCACACCGCAGGCTGACAAGGTCAGCGCGGCCAAGGTCACGATTGCAAAATTGCGTAGCTTAGACCCACCCAAACTCATCGAAAAACGCTTTCCCTTTCCCACTCAAAGGGTTCGTAGCACAGAACATTCTGGGGCAAAATGGGCAAAGGACGCACGGGGCGCCTGTCAGGCCGCAATCAGCAAATAGTCTGCCGCGCTCAGCCCCGAGCCAGGAAGCTGCGAAACGCGTGATGGATCGCACTCTACCATCCGGTATGCTGTCGGGTCCGCAAACAAGGCGCGCAGCAGCAGATTTGTCATCGCATGCCCCGCCTTGTCGCCTGTGTAACGTCCAAGGATCGGACCACCCGCCAATGTCAGATCACCAAGCGCGTCCAGCATTTTGTGGCGCACAGGTTCGTCCCGGTGCCGCATGCCGCCGGGGGTGACAATGGCATCACCGTCGACAACAACCGCCGAAGTCACGTCGCCGCCAACAATCTTGCCCGCCGCCCGCATCATGTCGATGTCGGCCTTGCGGCAGAATGTGCGGCTGTCACACAACTCGCGCACGAAGGCGCCGTTGGCCATATCCAGAGATTTTTCCTGATGGCCAATGGCCGCATCCGTGAAATCAATCTCGAAGTCGATGGTGAAACGATCGCTCGGTTCGATTGTCGCCGTCGCGTCACCGCGTGTCACAGAGACCGGCTTCAGAATTTCAATCACACGCACAGGCGCATCCAGCGTCACCAGACCACGCGCCAGAATACCCGACACGAACTCCGCCGAGGAGCCATCCATCAGCGGCACTTCCGGTCCGTCAATCTCAACAAGCGCGTTGTGCACACCGCAGCCCGCAAGGGCCGCCATCACGTGTTCAATCGTGGAAACCGACACACCGTCTTCATTCGCAATGCGCGTGCAAAGCTGCGTATCATTGACCGCATCCCAACGCGCCGGGATCAGCGCATCGCGGTCTTCAACATCAGTGCGATGAAACCAAATACCGTATTCAGCCGACGCAGGCTGGATCGTCATCCGAACGATACGTCCGGTATGCAGTCCAGACCCCGTAAAGGTCACAGCGGATTTCAGAGTTGTTTGCACGATAGAACCTGTTTTTTGGTCGGGCGTTGCCTCATTCCCGACAATCGTGATCTAGGCGGCGGCGCGCGTCACCTCAACACAATCATTGCAACAGACTGAAACATGCGCGTTACATTTGGGCGAATTGCTGCCAAAGCCTTCTGACACGAGCTTTAAATATCTAAAATTAAATGGAAAAAGGCCGGCAACTGCCGACCTTCCTCGTGTTATTTCGTGACGTAACGTCGCGCGTTTTTAGTTCGCCTGACGCCGCAGGAAGGCCGGAATCTCGATCCGCTCCTGCTCTTCCGAAACCTCTGGCTGAGGCTCGGGACGCGAAACATTCGGCTGTTGACGCGCTGCCTGAGGCTGTCTTTCGCCGCCTTGCGCACCCGACATACGGTTGATCAGATTGTTGATCCCAAAGCGCGGACGCTCTTCGCCCGTGACTTCTGGTGCTGGTGCCGGAGCCGATGTGGACGGGCGACGCGCCTCGCCTGGAACGTGACCGGCCATCGAGCCGGGCGCGCGACCCGTCACACGCTCAAGACGCGCCAGCGCTTCTGGCGATGGCGTGCCTGGTGCAGTCCGCTGAGGCGCCGAGGCTGCGGGCTGCTGATGCGCGAATGTCGGGGCCTGTTCGGCGGCCGGAGCCTGCTGTGGCTGATACGCTGGCGGCGGCAAGTCGTCTTGCGCAGCCGCCGGAGTCGGAGCTGGAATGTCTTCAAACAGCGAAGGTTCGGCCTGTGGTTGGGTGTGTGGCTGTGCCTGCTCGGCCACCACCTGCGCAGCTGGCTCAACCGGCACGTCAACCGGCGCGGCAGGCGTTTGCGACAATGGCTCGGACAGTTTGCGGCGCTGGATTGGCGCGTCCATCGTGTTGGCATTGGCGTCGATGCCGGTCGCGACAACGCTGACACGCATCGATCCCTGCATGCCTGTATCCAGTGTCGAACCCACGATGATATTGGCGTCCGCGTCCACTTCCTCGCGGATGCGGTTCGCCGCTTCGTCCAGCTCGAACAACGTAAGATCGTCGGCACCGGTGATGTTGATGAGAACGCCCTTGGCCCCCTTGAGGCTGATCTCGTCCAGCAGCGGGTTCGCGATGGCTTTTTCGGCGGCCTGAACAGCACGATCTTCGCCCTCAGCCTCGCCTGTGCCCATCATCGCCTTGCCCATCTCATCCATCACCGCACGCACGTCGGCAAAGTCGAGGTTGATCAGACCCGGACGCACCATCAGATCGGTGACACCCTTCACGCCCTGATACAAAACGTCATCCGCCATCGAAAACGCCTCGGTAAAGGTGGTTTTTTCGTTGGCGAGACGGAACAGGTTCTGGTTTGGAATGATGATCAGCGTATCGACCATCTTTTGCAGAGCTTCGATGCCGTCTTCCGCCTGACGCATGCGCTTGGCGCCCTCAAACTGAAACGGCTTCGTCACAACACCTACGGTGAGAACACCAAGCTCGCGCGCGGCTTGCGCGATAATCGGAGCCGCACCTGTGCCCGTGCCACCGCCCATGCCTGCGGTGATGAAGCACATGTGTGCGCCTGCCAGGTGATCAACGATCTCTTCAATTGTTTCTTCTGCCGCGGCGGCACCAACCGATGGCCGCGCGCCTGCGCCAAGACCTTCTGTCACGCGCAGACCCATCTGCACCTTGGTCGAGGCAACCGACTGCTGCAGCGCCTGCGCATCGGTGTTGGCAACGACGAATTCGACGCCCTCAAGCTGTTTATCAATCATGTTGTTGACGGCATTGCCGCCTGCGCCGCCGACACCAAAAACGGTGATCCGGGGCTTCAGCTCTTCATGGGTGGGCATGGTCAAATTCAAAGTCATTACGCAATCCGCCTGTTGTTCTCGCGCCCCCGGGCCGGGACGCCCTTTATTTCGGCCAATAGCCGTTCTTTAGGTTCCCGGACATTACCCCGTGGCGGCCCTCAGGTCACCCCGATTCGCGCCAAAAGACACCAAATATGGCATTTTTTTGTTCGCCATACTCAGTATCTCGGTCGAACGGCAAGATCGTGCGGATTTCAATAACATAGCCACTAAAGCTCACATAATCGGCCTTCATTCTGCGCCAAATGGCACCTCTTGAAGATGTATTCCGATGATGGAGGGACCTGCTCCGCCTCTCTCCCGGTTCTTTGAGAACCTTGTGGATAAGTTAACAGATTCGGGGTCGCCCGTCGCGGGTAAACATGTGGGTTTGAGTGAAAAAAGCGGAGCTTCGCCGAATATATATGGGTGGGGGCTCTGCCCCCGGCCCTCCGGGCCTCCCCCGGGATTTTTCAGACCTTAAGAGGAGGCAAATTTTAGTCAAATTGTTTGGATCACCAATTGTCCCGGAACCAACGCACCGCTTTCTTGAACGAGCGATGCGCGTTTCGGTCGGTCGGCATCTCAAAGTCCCACCATTCGTCTTGCGGATGCGAAGCGAAAAGACTGAGGCCGACGGCACTGGCAAAGGCCGAGCCGGTGACGGCTTGCGGCAGACCTTGCACGCGAAGCGGACGGCCGATGCGAATGGATTGGCCGAGGATCTTGGGGGCAAGCCTATCGAGACCGGGTATCTGGCTGCCACCGCCGGTGAGGACAATCTGCTGCGATGGCAAGTGCTCAAATCCCGCAGCATCGAGCCTTTCACGCACTTCTTCGAGGATTTCTTCGACCCGGGGGCGCATGATCCCGATGAGTTCGGCGCGACTGACGGTGCGGCGGTCATGCTCCCAGTCGCCGGTCTCGCCACCGATCTCGATCAACTCGCGGTCGTCCATGCCGGTTGCCACAACGCCACCGTGAAAGGTTTTCATCCGCTCGGCCACTGCTGTTGAGATTTG
>JABDQU010000409.1 GCA_013042105.1 Boseongicola sp. | reverse complement strand
CACTTGCTCAGATTGCAAACGACCATTCTCGTCAAATGCATCCCGCGACGCGGCCAGCAGAACTTCCATCGTCAACAAGCGTGGCCGAAATGGCGTCATCGCAAGGCGCAAGGCATAATTGGCTCGTGCACCTCCGGCGCGTCCTGCCGCCGCCGACATCAGCGCAACAGGCTTGCCAGCCCATGGCCCACCTTTCGTCCGGCTCACCCAATCCAGCGCGTTCTTCAGACTGCCAGAGAAGGACTGATTGTATTCCGGTGTTGAAATGACTACGGCCTCCGCCGCAGCAATTTGATCCGCCAAGACCTGCACCGCCTTCGGTATACCGGTCGTTGCCTCATCGTCACCATCGTAAAGCGGCAGGCGAATGTCGGCCTCGATGAACTCGCCGCCAAAATGGCGAGCGGCCTCACGGATGAGCTTGCGGTTCGTTGCCTCAGTCCGAAGCGACCCTGATATTCCTAGCAGCACTGACAATACCTCACTGAATTCTTTCCCTCCTGCGCACCTAACGCGGATACCTTCAATCGCAAGGAAACACCCACATTTTCCCAACATCTTGTGGATAACTGCCGATATACCCACCTTCGCTTGCGTGCGACATTGACTCCCACCGCCCCAACCCGGACACTTGGGGACCGGAATCACCCAAACCCAAAGGTCAGACCCCTTGCGTTTCTCCCGTCTGCGTCTCAACGGCTTCAAAAGCTTCGTCGACCCGACCGATCTTGTGATCGCCGACGGACTGACCGGCGTTGTCGGCCCGAACGGCTGCGGCAAGTCGAACCTCCTTGAGGCCCTGCGCTGGGTCATGGGCGAAAACCGCCCGTCAGCCATGCGAGGCGGAGGTATGGAAGACGTGATCTTCGCCGGTGCGTCCACCCGCCCCGCCCGTAACTTCGCCGAAGTCGCCCTGACCCTCGACAATTCCGACCGCCTCGCACCTGCTGGCTTCAACGACAGCGACGGGCTGGATATCATCCGCCGCATCACCCGCGACGCCGGATCCGCCTATAAGGTGAACGCCAAGGATGTGCGCGCCCGTGACGTCCAGATGCTCTTTGCCGATGCCTCTACCGGCGCGCATTCCCCTGCCCTCGTGCGGCAAGGCCAGATCTCCGAACTGATCAACGCCAAACCAAAAGCCCGCCGTCGCATCCTTGAAGAAGCCGCCGGTATCTCGGGTCTCTATCAACGCCGCCACGAAGCCGAGTTGAAGCTCAAGAGCGCAGAAACAAACCTCACGCGTGTTGATGACGTCATCGAACAACTCGCCAACCAACTTGCCTCCCTCGCGCGGCAAGCCCGCCAAGCCAAACGCTACCGCGAAATTGGCGGCCAACTCCGCCATGCTGAAGGGCTGCTGCTTTACCTCAAATGGCGCGAAGCCGAAGACAGCCGCACCGCCGCCGAAGCCGACCTCGCCGAGCGCACCCGCGCCACATCCGAAGCCGAACGCTTCGCCCGGACGGCAACTGGCGACCGTGCCAAAGCCGAAGAAGCCCTTCCCCCCTTGCGTGAAGAAGAAGCCATTGCCGCAGCCCTTCTTCAACGTATTCAAGTGCAGATCGCCCAACTTGACGAAGATGAAGCCCGCGCAAAACGCGCCATTGAGACGCTTCAGGCCCGCATCGCACAACTCACAGCGGACGCCGAACGCGAAACGGCCCTGAACTCCGACGCGGGCGAAACCCTCGCCCGTCTTGTCGCCGAAGCCGAAGAACTCGACGCGGCAAGCGAAGGCTTTGAAGCCGCCGTCGAAGCTGCCTCAAACGAAGCACACGAAGCCGCCAGCGTTCTACAAAACCGTGAGAACGACCTCTCAACTCTGACCGAAGACGTCGCCCGCCTCGCCGCGCGCCACCAATCGGCTCAGCGCCTGCGCGACGACGCCGCCACCACGCTCACCCGCAGCGAAGCCGCCGAAGAAAAGGCCCGGGAGGAAGCCAAATCCTTCGAACATGACCTAAGCGCAGCCACCGTCGCCTTCGCAACAGCCGAAGCCGCCCTGAAAGCCGCCAGCGACGCCGCCTCCGCCGCAGAAGCCGCCCTCGTCACCGTCGACGACGACCGCGAAGGCGCACAGTCCCGCGAAGCCGACGCCCGCGCCGAACGCGCCTCTGCCGAAGGTGAAGCCAAGGCCCTGCAGGCCGAAGTCACAGCCCTTGCCAACCTCGTCAACCGCGACACCGCGGAAGGTGGGCAGGTCATGGACCTTCTCACCGTGAAATCCGGCTACGAGAAGGCCCTCGGTGCCGCGCTTGCCGACGACCTTCGCGCCCCCGCCATCGAAGACGACGACCCCTCCGGCTGGGCCTCACTTCCGGGATACGCCAAGCCGCAATCGCTTCCTGACGGGGTGGCAGCCCTCACCAACTACGTCACCGTCCCCCAAGTCCTCGCGCGCCGCCTCTCCCAGGTCGGCCTCATTGACCGAAATGACGGACCACGCCTGCAAGCAGATCTCCTCCCCGGCCAGCGCCTTGTCTCCATCGAAGGCGACCTCTGGCGCTGGGACGGCTTCCGCGCTGGCTCGGGCGATGCGCCCTCCGCCGCAGCGCTCCGCCTCGAACAGTTGAACCGTCTCGAAGAACTGAAACAGGGGCTGGAGGCCGCAACCGCGCGCGCCGACGGTGCCGCCCGAGCACATGATCACCTAAAATCCGAACTGGAAGCCCTCGCCGGTAAGCTGGCCGAAGCCCGCAATGCCCGCCGCTCGGCTGACCACGCCCTTGCCGAAGCGAACCGCGCCCTGTCCCGCGCGGAAGCCGACCGGAACATTGCCGCCGGCAAACGCGACGCCGCCGATCTGGCCACCGCCCGCCACGGCGACGAAGCCACCGCCGCCCGACAGCGCCTGCAAGAAGCCGAACGCGGTCTTGAAGGCCTTGACGATCTAGACGCCCTGCGCGCCACATCCGAAGACCTCAAGGTCACCGTCGAAGCCGCCCGGATGACCATGATGGCCAAGCGCTCTGCCCACGATGAACTGAAGCGCGATGGCGAAGCCCGCAAAAACCGCCTCGCCGCCATCGAGCGCGAGCGCGAAACATGGCAAAGACGCCTCGAAAGCGCCGAAACCCGTATCGCCGAACTCGCCAGCCGCCGCGAAACCGCCGAGGCTGAACTTGTCGAAGCCGAAGGCACGCCCGGCCGAATTGCAGCCGACCGCGACCGCCTTGCTGACACGCTTGCCACATCCGAAACCCGCCGACGCGAAGCAGCCGACGCCTTGGCGCTGGCCGAAACAGCCGAACGTGACGCCAAGGACACCGAACGCGAAGCCGAACGCAACGCATCCGCCGCCCGCGAAGCCCGCGCCGCCGCCGAGGCCCGCGCCGAAGCCGCCCGCGAAAGCGTGGCTCACGCCGCCGAACGCATCGAGGAAGAACAGGAAACCACCCCTGACAAACTGCTCGAGACCCTCGAAGCAGACCCGGAACAACTCCCCTCTGCCGAGAAAATCGAAGCCGACGTCCTCCGGTTGCGCCGCAACCGTGACGCCCTCGGTGCGGTGAACCTGCGCGCCGAGGAAGACGCCCGCGAGGTCGATGAAGAACACACCACCCTCGTCGCCGAGAAGACCGATCTCGAAGAGGCGATCCGCGCCCTTCGCAACGGTATCGCCAGCCTCAACAAGGAAGGCCGCGAACGCCTTCTGACAGCGTTTGAGCAGGTCAATTCCAACTTCTCGCTTCTTTTCAAGCACCTCTTCGGCGGCGGCGAAGCCAAGCTGGTGCTTGTAGAATCCGACGACCCGCTCGACGCAGGCCTCGAAATCATGTGCCAGCCCCCCGGCAAGAAACTCTCAACGCTGTCCCTGCTTTCAGGCGGCGAACAGACCCTCACCGCGCTTGCCCTGATCTTCGCCGTTTTCCTCGCCAACCCGGCCCCAATCTGCGTGCTGGACGAGGTTGACGCCCCCCTCGATGACGCCAATGTGACGCGCTTTTGCGACCTTCTCGACGAAATGTGTCGCCGCACCGACACGCGCTTCCTGATCATCACACACCACGCCGTGACCATGGCCCGCATGGATCGTCTCTTCGGGGTTACCATGGCCGAACAAGGGGTCAGCCAACTCGTGTCCGTCGACCTCAAAAAAGCCGAGTCGATGGTCGCCTAAGCTCCCACCGAAAGGCCCGCCGCATGGCAAAAATTCTTGTCATGACCGACCTTCACATCACCGAAGCCGGCAATACCATCATCGGTCTCGATCCGGCTATGCGACTGTCCGAAACCCTCGCCCATGCCGTCAAACACCACCCCGACGCCAGCCACCTGATCCTCACCGGTGACCTCACGCACCATGGCACAACGCCTGAATACGACCGCCTGAAAGACGTGCTCCACGACCTCCCCTGGCCGGTGAGCTACCTCATCGGCAACCACGACGACCGCGCCACCTTTCGCCAAGCCTTCCCCGAGGTTCCAACCGACGCAGACGGCTTCGTCCAGACCGTGATCGACCTGCCCGATACCCGCCTGATCCTGCTTGATACTGTCGACGAAAACGCGCCCAACCCGCACGCAGGCCGCCTTTGCCCCTCACGCCTCGCATGGCTGCAAACCGCGCTATCCGAAAGCCCAAATCCCTGCCTCGTCTTCATGCACCACCACGCCTTTGACACCGGCTTCACTGGCATGGACCGTATCAACCTCGCCAACGCCGCCGCGGTGCGCGCACTTCTGAAAACCCACAACACGCGCCACGTCTTCGCAGGCCACGTCCATCGCACCATCCACGCCACGGTCGACGGTCTCTCCATGACGGTGTTCAAAAGCCCCTGCCACCAACAGCCCCTGACTCTTGGCGACGACGCGTCATCCTCGTCAATCGACGAACCCGCCGGCTACGGCATACTCCTGACCGACGGACCTAATGTCGTCGTGCATTTCGAAGATGTCGGCCTGCCCGAAAAACCTGTGCTGACCTACTAACGCAAGGCTTCAAACCCGTCCCTGAGACACCAGATACTCGCGCCTCAACGTGTAAAGCCCGGTCGAAATGATCACCGCCGCCCCAATGATCGTCCACATATCGGGCAACTGCCCAAAGACCATGAAGCCGTAAAACGTGCCCCAGACCATCATGCTGTAATGGATCGGCGCGACGACCACCGCCATGGCAACTTCCAACGCCTTAATCACGCAGACCTCTGCCACGCCGGCCAACACCGCAATCCCCACAAGGATCAACATCTGTTCACGATCAGGCGTGATCCAGACCCATGGCAACGGCAGCGTCAGCAAAGCACTCCCCACAATCGCCGTATAAACCACCGTCGTCGCGGTCTTGTCCGTATCCGCCAAAGCGCGTGAAATGATCTGCCGGAACGCAAAGAACACCGCCGCAATCAGCACGAAAAAAGCCGCCGGATGGATCACACCCATTCCGGGCCGTATGACAATCAGCGTTCCCATGAACCCAAGGCTCACCGCAATCCAACGCCGCCACCCGACCGGCTCGCGCAGGATCAAAGCCCCAAGGATCGTCACAATAAACGGCGCCACAAACGTCACCGCCACGGCATCCGCCAAAGGCACGTATGAAACGCCAACAATAAACAAGGTGGCAGACCCAACCGCCATGCCCCCGCGTAAAACCTGCAACCGCGGATGCGACGTCCGCAGGATCGAACGCCCATGATACGCGATCAGAAAAATCGCCCCCGCCAAAAGCCCCAACTGACGGGTCCAGGTAATCTGAACCGGGTGCAGACCCTCGGTCAGGAACTTGGCACCGGTATCGACAGCCGCGAACAAAAACATGCCCAACAACATCAACGCAGCGCCCTTCCCGCTCTCAGAACGGCGGGTCGGCGCGCCGGCAAGCGGCTCCAGCGGGGTGGCCGAGTTAACGATGTCGGGTGCTCCTTTGAACGTCCAGCCCATCAAGCACGGCAAGCCAACCCAAAGCAAGCGCGGCACGCGCCCCTTCAAAGACCGAACCACTGCCCCTAAGATCACGGCCATGAAGATCACTCGCGATACCCCCGACCAACTGATCCTTGCCTATGTGCCATGGGTCATGTCGATCCTGCTCAGCGTTTTCATCCTCATCTTCGTCGGCATCGGCCTTGCAATGATCTTTGATGGCGAACTCATCGGCCTCCTCTTCGCCGTCGTCGGGGGAGGCATCGGCGGCCTTTGCTTCGTGGCCTTCGTCCGCCGCGTTCAGGTGATCTTCGACAAACCGCGCCAAACCTTCACCCTGCGCCGCAGAACGGTCTTTGGGTTCGCGGAAAAGACCCGCCCCCTCCAAGACATCGACCACGCCATCATCGAACACACCACCAACTCAGACGGCAAACGCCTCGACCGCCCAACAGTCGTCATGCGCCGAGGCGCGGGCGATCTTCGGGTGCCCCTCGTCACCGCCTATTCCAATATGGCGCACTCCGCCGATATCGTTGAAGCCATCAACCGCTGGCTGAGTGACGCCAAGCTTGACTCCGACGCCCGCGCACCGTAATTCCCCTCCAACCTCCGGGAGCACCAATTCTCCCGGTCCCTGTTCACAGGGATCGCCCCCCATCAGCGCGTTGCGCCCATGGGGGCGTTTGGCGTTTAGGCGATTGGTACTTATGTGCCGATCATGGATTAACAGGCTAAGGGGCCGCGCATGTTTGAAAATCTCTCAGATCGCCTCTCCGGCGTCTTTGATCGCCTGACCAAACAAGGCGCACTGTCCGAGGACGACGTCAAAACCGCCCTCCGCGAAGTGCGGGTCGCGCTCCTTGAAGCCGACGTTTCCCTGCCCGTCGCACGCGACTTCGTCAAAGCTGTCCAGGAAAAAGCCACCGGCCAAGCCGTTACCAAATCCGTCACACCGGGCCAGCAGGTCGTCAAGATCGTCCACGACGAACTTGTCCACGTCCTGAAAGGCGACGAAGACCCCGGCGCGCTGAAAATCGACAACCCGCCTGCGCCGATCCTCATGGTCGGCCTGCAGGGCTCTGGTAAAACAACCACCACCGCTAAACTCGCCAAACGCATGAAGGACCGCGACGGCAAACGCGTCCTCATGGCCTCTCTCGACACCAACCGCCCCGCCGCGATGGAACAACTCGCCATCCTCGGCAACCAGATCGGCGTCGACACCCTGCCGATCGTCAAAGGCGAAGACCCGGTCGCCATCGCGCGCCGTGCCAAAACCCAGGCCAGCTTGGGCGGCTACGACGTCTACATGCTCGACACTGCGGGTCGCCTCCACATCGATCAGGAATTGATCGCTCAGGCCGCCGCCGTCCGCGACGTCGCCGAACCCCGCGAAACGCTCCTCGTTGTCGATGGCCTCACAGGTCAGGACGCCGTCAACGTCGCCACAGAATTCGACGACAAAATCGGCGTCTCCGGCGTCGTCCTCACCCGCATGGACGGCGATGGCCGCGGCGGTGCCGCCCTCTCGATGCGCGCCGTCACCGGCAAACCAATTCGCTTCGTCGGCCTTGGCGAGAAAATGGACGCCATCGAGACCTTCGAGCCCGACCGCATCGCAGGTCGCATCCTCGGAATGGGCGACATCGTTGCCCTTGTTGAAAAAGCTCAGGAAACCATCGAGGCCGAACAAGCCGAGCGCATGATGAAGCGCTTCCAGAAAGGTCAGTTCAACATGAACGACCTGCGTAGCCAGCTTGAGCAGATGCTCAAAATGGGCGGTATGGAAGGCATCATGGGCATGATGCCCGGCATGGGCAAAATGAAGAACCAGATGGCCGAAGCGGGCATGGACGACAAAGTCCTGAAACGCCAGATTGCCCTCATTCAGTC
>JABDQU010000405.1 GCA_013042105.1 Boseongicola sp. | reverse complement strand
CCGCTGAGGTTGACAGCAAGGCCAAGCGCGATGCCGATCACCAGAGCGTTGCGGAACATGGAGCGCAGGATTTTGCGGGTAAGTGCCAGAGGATTGCGGGTTTCTGCGCGCGCTATTTCCATCGCGGTGACGCCCAGCATGTAGCAAAACGGCGCGTGGACGGCGACGATTGCGAAGTTGGCGGCAAGGGCGTCGATGCCGTAGGCGCGCTCGGTGATGGGCAGGCCAAGGAGCACGGAGTTTGAAAACAGGCAGACAAAACCGATGGCGACGGCGTCGGACCAGCTTCGCTTGAAGATAAGGCGCGCGCCGAGCAGGCCTGCGGTGAAGCCAAGGCTGGCGCCAGTGTAGAAGGATATCAGCAGAGCCGGGTCGAATTGTGCCGAGAGGTCGAGAGTCGAGATGGCGCGGAACAAAAGGCAGGGGATGGCGTAGTTCTGGGTGAACTTCATCAGGCCTTCGACGCCGCTGTCGGAGAACCAGCCTTTCCAGACGGCGAAATAGCCAAAGCCGATGACGAGGAAGACGGGGAGGATGACGTCGAGGAGGGCTTGCACTGGTCTAGCGCCCTTTCGGAAAAAGCTGGATCACTTAACGTTGCCTGAAATCAAAGATTTCAGCGCGTTAAGTGATGCAAAATATATCAGAAATTCCGAGAAGTGCATCAGTCGTCCAGCTCGATTTTCATGCCGTCATATGCGGGGGTGATGTGGTCGGGGGTTTCGGTCTTGAGCGTGTCGTAATCGAGGTCGATGTGCATATTGGTGAGTACGGCTTGTTTTGGTTTGGTCTGGTCGATCCATTCGAGGGTGCGCTCGAGGTGGGCGTGGGTTGGATGGGGCGCGCGTCTGAGGGCGTCGACGATCCAGAGGTCGAGGTCTTGGAGGTGCGCCCATGCGACGTCAGGAATGGTTGCAACATCAGGAAGATACGCGACGTTCTTGATGCGAAAACCAAGGGCGTCTATGGCGCCGTGTTCGACCTCGAAGGGGGTGAAGGTGATGTCTCCGCCAGCGCCGGAAATTGTGACGTCTCCGTCGATGGTGAACATGTCGAGGATCGGGGGATAGGTGGAGCCTGCGGGTTGGATGAAGGCGTAGCCGAAGCTGCCGTAGAGGCGTTCTTGTGTGGGGGCGTCGGCCCAGACGGCGACGCGGTCTTTCTGGTTGAAGACGATCATGCGCAAATCGTCGATGCCGTGGACGTGGTCGGCGTGGCCGTGGGTGTAGAGGACGGCGTCGAGGGTTCCGACGCCTGCGTTCAGGAGTTGCTGGCGCATGTCGGGCGAGGTGTCGATCAGGACGCGGGTGGTGCCTTTGTTGGTGGTGCGTTCAACGAGGAGAGAGCAGCGCGTGCGGCGGTTTTTGGGGTTGGTCGGGTCGCAGTCACCCCAGAGGCCGCCCAAGCGGGGGACGCCGCCGGAGGAGCCGCAGCCGAGGATGGTGAAGGTCAGCTTTGCCATTGTGCGGCTTTCCAGAAGAGACGGTCGAAGTTGGCTTCGGTTTGGGCTGCGAAGTCTTTGTAATCCATGCCGAAAACTTGCGCGCCGATAAGGGCGGTGTCGGCGACGTAGCTGGGTTCGTTGCGTTTGCCTCGGTTTGGGGGCGGGGCAAGGTAGGGGGCGTCGGTTTCCACGAGGATGCGGTTTGCAGGGGCGGTGGCGAAGATGTCGCGCAACTCTTGAGATTTAGGGAAGGCGGCGATGCCGGACATGGAGAGCGTGAAGTCGAGGGCGAGGGCGGCGCGGGCGAGGGCGGCGGAGGAGGAAAAGCAGTGCATGACGCAGGTGTAGGCGCCTTTGGCGTGTTCTTCGGTGAGGATCCGGGCCATGTCGTCGTCGGCGTCGCGGGCGTGGATTATGAGGGGCAGGCCGGTCTGGCGGGCGGCCTCGATGTGGAGGCGCAGGGAGTGTTGTTGAAGGTCAGCGCTTTCGGCGGTGTAGTGATAGTCGAGACCGGTTTCGCCGATGCCGACGCATTTGGGGTGGGCGGCGACGGCGAGGAGATCGTCGAGCGTGACCATGGGCTCAGACGCCACGGACATCGGGTGCGTGCCTGCGGCGAAGAAGATCGGCGCGTGGGTTTCGGCGAGGGTCTGGACCGGGGCAAGGGCGTTGAGTTTGGTGCAGATCGTGACCATCCGGTGGATGCCGCGCGCGCGGGCGCGGGCCAAAAGGTCGTCAATTTCGCCGTCAAATTGCGGGAAATCGAGGTGACAATGGCTGTCGGTCAGCGGGATATCGGGGCTGGGTTCGGACATGTGTTTCGTATCAAGGCTTTGCGGGGCCGGGTCAAGGAGAGCGCTTTAGGTTTTGGCGGCGGACTCGTTGATCTTGAGGAAGGCGTCCAGAACGAGGCTTTGGGCGTCGACGTTGACGGCGCGGCCGTGGCCGATGCGCTGGGACAGGTCTTGTTGAAGCGTGGCCCATTTTTGGGCGGACTTGGGATCAGGGGCGAGGCGTTTCAGGATGTCGGGTTCGTCCGGGGTGGCGGGTTTGGGGGCGAGGCCGGTGCCGGTGCGGGCGAGGCGGGATAGGGCGAGGTCGAGGAGGTTCAGGGCGACGGCCGTGCGGTCTTCGTGGCCGCGTTGGGTGATGTGTTCGGCGAATTTTTGGGCGCGGGCGCGGTCAAGGCTGGGGCAGGTGGCAAGGAGCGCGAGGATTTCACCGTAGAGCGCCGGGCCGTTTTGGGTGGCGAGGCGGATGGCTTCTCCGACGGAGCCTGCGGCGAGGGGCGCGAGTGCGGGGTCGGGGTCGGGGTGACCCGCTTGTGTGAGGGCTTGGGACAGGGCGTCAGGCGCGAGGCTGGGCAGGCGCAATTCGCGGCATCGGGAGCGGATGGTGGGCAAAAGGCGCGCGGGCGCGTGGCTGATGAGCAGGAGGATGGCGTTCTTGGGTGGTTCTTCGAGGACTTTGAGGAGCGCGTTGGCGGCTGAGGGG
>JABDQU010000403.1 GCA_013042105.1 Boseongicola sp. | reverse complement strand
CACTTTGAGCTCAGCGCCAGCGCCTAGATCAGCTTTCGCTCAACGCGACCTTCATGTCCTTCACCAGATAGATCGTCTCGCCATCCGCTTCGACACGCCCGTCCGCGACACCCATCGTCAAACGGCGCGTCTGAATGGCCTTGGTGAAATCGACGTAATACGTCAGCATCTTGCGATCGGGGCGCACCATGCCCGTCAGCTTCACCTCGCCCACGCCCAGCGCATAACCACGCCCCTGCCAGCCGCGCCAGCCAAGGTTGAACCCGGTAAGCTGCCACAAACCGTCCAGACCAAGACAGCCCGGCATGATCGGATTGCCCGGAAAATGACAGTCAAAAAACCAAAGGTCCGGCTTGATATCAAACTCGGCAACCACATGCCCCTTGCCATGCTCGCCACCGTCGCCGGAAATGTCCGTGATCCGGTCCATCATCAGCATCGGAGGCTCAGGCAATTGTGCATTTCCGGGGCCAAAAAGCTCACCGCGTGCACATTTCAAAAGACCCTCGCGGTCGAATGAGGTTGGATAATCAGCCATGTCTGCCCGTCCCGTCATGTTATCATTGTTGCAGTTTGTCACATCGTCTCACGCCCATATCAAGGCCGATGAATGTGGCGCAAGTGCCGAGATCCCTGCGACATTCGCACAAATCGGGGGTTTTCACATTGAAATGAAGCCAGAGAGCACCCTATATTCCTCCAAACAAGGTGATTTAAAGACCGATGGATACCGACACACAGACCCGCGTCACCAATTGGCTTGCAAAAGCCGATCTGCGCCCGACCCGTCAGCGCCTCGCTTTGGCGTCGCTGCTCGTCGGCGACGGTCAGGACCGCCACGTCACCGCCGAAAGCCTCCACGCCGCCTCGCAATCCAGCGACGACGCCGTGTCACTGGCCACCGTCTACAACACCCTGCGCGCCTTCTGCGATGCTGGCCTCGTGCAGGAAGTCACCGTCGACGGCTCCAAAAGCTACTTCGACACCCGCGTCGACGATCACCCGCATTTCTACTGGGAAGACGAAGCACGCCTGACGGATGCCCCCGCCGACCAGCTTGAAATCCTACGCCTGCCAGACGCCCCCGAAGGCACCGAGATCGCCAAGGTCGACGTCGTCATCCGCCTGCGCAAACGCTAAAACCTATCCCCCCGCAAGACAAAGGCGCGCCCACACGGGACGCGCCTTTTTTGTTACTCGCGTGGTCTCTGGCTCAGTTGTTCGCCGTCAGCGGATCGATGATCTGAGGCACCTCGGTGATCTTCCCGAACGGAATACCACTCAACTCCGAGTGCTTCTTAATCTCATCCTCGCTCTCCGCCAGATACACGCAAAACGTCTTGGCGCCCGCGACATAAGAATGCTGCCACTGAATGCCCGGCCCAATGCTCTCCAACGCATTGTTCGACGCCCGCGCCGCTCCGCAAAGCTCGGTTACAGAGAAATCACCAATGCCCGGAATGTCGCGCTCAATCATAAATCGTTTCATCGTAGTCTCCATTTGCTCGGTTGATCACCTCATGTTGACGAACGTCCCTCCAATCTCAAAACTCAATTTTCTTTCCCAGAACAAAGCCCACCTTTAGCCAATCGTATTGATTTTTTTCAGACTAAAGATAAACTTTACCATATGGCGGTCACGACCCACCTGAAATCGCTCCAGGCTCTCGAGCTTGCCGTGCGCGAAGGCTCCCTCAAAGGCGCTGCAAGTGAATTGGGAATCACCCCGGCAGCCGTGGGCCAGCGTATCCGCTCGCTCGAAGACTTCCTCGGCACCGACCTCTTGATGCGCGGCCGCTCCGGCCTTCAACCGACCAAAGTCCTCGACGCCGCCATAGCGGATCTCAAAATCGCGTTCGAAGCCCTCGACCGCGCCACTGACACACTCGATTTCCAGCGCGTCAGCGAAATTCATATTGTCGCCGACGCCGACTGGACCGAGCTTTGGCTCATGCCCCGCCTCCCCGAATTCAAAGACGCCCATCCTAATCTGCTCTTTTGCATAAACGGCGCAGGCGACGTCCCGGTCCGCCTCGGCTCCCCGGACATTCGCATCGCCACCGACAACTTCGACGGCGAGCCGCTCTATCAAGACGTCCTCGTCCCCGTCACCGGCCCCGACAACACCCGCCGCATCGCGGGCTTCGATCCGGTCTATCAAATGGAAGGCATGCCGCTCCTTCATTTGCGCGACCAGCTTGAATCCGAAGGCTACCCCGGTTGGGTCAACTGGTTTCAAGCCTTCGGTCACCGCGAAAGCGGCCCCGACCGGGGCATCAATTACCCCAACGCCCGCCTTGCCCTTGATGCCGTCCGCCAGAACGTCGGCTTTCTGGTCTGCAACCTCTCGCTTGTCCTGAGCGATCTCGAAAAAGGCACCATCGTCCACGCCTTCCCGCTCACCCAACACCTCACCGCCAAGCGCCCCTACAGAATGACAGCACGCTCCGACATCAAGAACCGCGCGCCCGTCATGCGCTTTGTCGAGTGGCTCGAATCGAAATGCCGTGAAACCCAAGCCGACGTGGACGCCGCAAAAATCAGGGAATGACCGCCGCTTGTGCCACCAGCCCGGCCCGCTTCGCGCCACGACAATAGACAGACACCCCTAAACAAGTGCACAGTCCCTAAACAAACGCCACCGCGAGGACCGCCAAGAAGACGGCCCGCGAAAAAGAGCGAGGGAGGGATAGCCTTGGAGGCAATTACACTCACCTATCCGATGATGGTTGTGCTGGGACTGCTCGCCTTCACCGTGATCCTGTTCGTCTCCGAAGTCGTGCGCATAGACTTCGCCGCCATCCTCGTCATGGTTCTCCTCGGCCTGATGAGCCAACTTCCCGGCCTCGACAGCCTCGCCGACGTCAGTCAACTCTTCAACGGCCTCGCCTCTAACGCCGTGGTCTCCATCATCGCCGTGATGATCATCGGCGCAGGCCTCGACAAAACCGGCCTCATGAGCAAAGTCGCCGCTTTCATTCTGAAACACGGCGGCAGCACCGAAACCCGCGTCGTGCCGATCATCTCCGGCACCGTCGGTGTCATCTCGTCTTTCATGCAAAACGTCGGCGCCGCCGCTTTGTTCCTGCCAGTGGTCAGCCGCATATCCGTGCGCACCGAACTCCCGCTCAGCCGCCTCCTCATGCCAATGGGCTTTTGCGCCATCCTTGGCGGCACGATGACCATGGTCGGCTCATCGCCACTGATCCTCTTGAACGACCTGATCCTGACCGCCAACCAATCCCTGCCCGCCAGCGCCCAGATGGAACCCTTCGGCCTGTTCTCGGTGACCCCCGTCGGCATCGCCCTTGTCACCACGGGCATCCTTTATTTCATGATCTTCGGCCGCTGGGTTCTGCCCAAAGAACAAAAAGGCGGGGACGCCACCAGCGGACAATCCACCAAAGAATACCTCAAAAAAATCTACGGCCTGAAAACCGATATCTTCGAGATCACCATCCCAGAAGGCCACCCCGTCGCCGGGCAAACCTTCGATGACCTCATCAAGAAATACCACGTCTACGTCATCGGCAGCGCCTACCACGGCAAAACCTGGTTTGCGCCCGTCATCCAGACTGAAATCACCACCCCCTGCCGCCTCGCCATTCTCGGGCGTAAAAAAGAAGTCGCCCACATGGCCGAAGACATGGGCTTCACGCTCCACCCCAAACTCGATGTTTTCGCCGAGGACTACGCCCCGACAAAATCCGGGGTCGCGGAAATCGTCATCCCACCCGGTTCCGCCGTCATCGACAAATGCGCCCACGACCTTGTCTTCCGCAAAACCTACGGCGCCAGCATGCTCGCCATCCACCGCGGCGAGGAAACCCTCAGCCTCGTTGAAACCGAAGACCACCACCACACGCAAATCGGCGAAGTCCCCTTCAAGGCGGGCGACACGCTGGTCATCCTCACCACATGGGACGCCCTGACCCGCCTCAGCCGTAACCGCGATTTCGTTGTCGTAACAACCGACTACCCGCAAGAAGAACTGCGGCCCAAAAAGGTCGGATGGGCGCTCTTGTTCTTCGTCATCGCGATCTCGCTTATCCTGTTCACCGACCTGCGGCTCTCGCTTTGTCTGCTCACGGGCGCGGCAGGCATGATCCTAACCAATGTCCTCGACATCGACGAAGCCTACGAGGCGATAAGCTGGAGCACCGTCTTCCTCTTAGCCAGCCTCATACCGCTCGGCCAGGCCGTGCAAAGCTCAGGCACTGCGGGCTGGATCGCGCAGCAAATCCTCCTCCTGCTCGACGGCTGGCCGATCTGGTCGCTGCAAGCAGGCCTCGCCGTGCTGGCCACCGTTTTCACACTGATCATGTCCAATGTCGGCGCGACGGTTCTTCTCGTCCCGCTCGCCGTCTCCATCGCCGTGGCCGCCGGCGGAGACCCGGCGATCTTTGCCCTCACCGTCGCGATCTCGACGTCCAATTCGTTCCTCATCCCGACCCATCAGGTCAACGCCCTGATCATGGGTCCGGCAGGCTACAAGGTGACGGACTTCGTCAAAAGCGGAGGCATTATGACCATCCTCTTCCTGATCGTGTCGCTCTTTGTGATGAACGTGGTGTTCTAGCGAGTGGCACCCGCAGCTTTCCAGAGAATCCACGTCATATTGACGTATGTAAATGCAAGCATGGGAACTGT
>JABDQU010000397.1 GCA_013042105.1 Boseongicola sp. | reverse complement strand
GAGAAAAGGATGATGGTTTCCATCGGTTTACCCCTTCATCACGTTGACGTCTTCAACGTCAATCGTGCCGCGGTTTCTAAAGAAGCACACAAGGATCGCCAGACCAATAGCCGCCTCGGCGGCCGCCACGGTCAGCACGAACAGCGTGAACACCTGCCCCGTCAAATCCGCCAGATAGGCCGAGAAAGCGACCAGATTGATGTTCACCGCCAGCAGCATCAGTTCGATCGACATCAACAAGATGATGACGTTCTTCCGGTTGAGGAAGATGCCGAAAATCCCGATGACGAACAGCGTGGCCGCCACCGAGAGATAGTGTTCAAGTCCGATCATACTGCTTTTCCGTCTTTCATCTCATCACCCCACAAGCCGTGCCCGCGATCATCGCGCGAGGGTCGCTTAAGGGAATTTCCGTCATTACAGGGTCTTCGGTGCGCGCGCCGAGTTCGCCCGCGCTTGGCCCCGTTGCAATCTCGCCCACCGACAGCGGCGCACAGGTCACCAACCACAAGGTCGCGCCTGTTCCGCCCGTAAGCTGTTCGGTGGTCACCTCAATCGAGCCGTTGTCACGGCGAAAGGCGTTAATCAATGTGAAGGAGGTGTCAGTGCCGGGGATCGAAATGGTCGTCGGGTCAGAGGGAACAGCGTCTTCAACGGCTTCCACCACACCCTCTTCCACTGCTGCGACCGTTTCTTCGACAGTCTCAGCCGCCTCAGCCACGGTCTCCTGGACCGCTTCAACAGCCTCAGCGCCTTCCGCGACAGCCTCGTCGACCTCTTCCGTGATCTCTTCAACGACCTCGGCAACCGGCTCGCTCACCTCTTCAACGGCGTCTTCGGCAGCCTCAACAACCGTTTCAGGTTCCGCTTCAGGCTCGGCTTCAATCACCGGCAACTCAACGTCAGGCGCCAAGACAACATCCTCACCCGCCTGCCAGTTGAACCAAAGCGCGGCCGCAAGCACACCCGCCAGCGCCCAGATGGCAAACCGGAAGATGTTGCGAAATGCAGAGAATATGCCGCCGCGCTCAGCCATTGCGTTACAGACCCTGCCCCGGCTTGATGTCTTTCATGACCATCGCCTTGTTCGGATCGCGATACATCTGTTGCAGCGGATCCTGCCGCTTGACGTCTGCACGGTGGCGCAACGTCAAAACAATCGCCCCGATCATCGCAACCAACAGGATCAGACCCGAAAGCTGGAACAACAGGAAATACTGGTCATACAGCACCAGACCCAAGGCTTGCGTATTATGCGCACCACCGCCCGCAATCGCGTCCGGCACAGTGCCAATCTCAACACCATCGGCTGTCTGCCAGACGCCAAAGGCAATCGCCAGCTGCATCAGCAAAACAATACCGATCATCAGCGACAAAGGCAGATACTTCGACATTTCCGCCTTCAACTCGGCGAAATCGACGTCCAGCATCATCACGACGAACAGGAACAAGACCGCCACCGCGCCCACGTAGACGATGATCAAAAGCATCGCGACAAACTCGGCCCCCAGAAGCACGAACAAACCCGCTGCCGACAGGAACGCCAAAATCAACCACAACACCGAATGCACCGGGTTGCGCGAAATCACTGTGAAGAATCCGCCCGTCACACAAGACAGGGCAAACAGGTAAAAGGCAAAAACAGAAGCGGTCATCAGTCCTCCCCGCCTTCGGTATCCATCACCGAACTGGCAAGCTCCATCGCTTTGGTCATCGCAGGCACGCCGCCAAACACACCGACCAATGCGATGGTTTCCGCGATCTCCTGCTTGGTCGCCCCGGCCTCAATCGCATGACGCACCGTCACCCGGATCTGAGCCTCAGCCTGCGCGCCCAAAATCGTCAACGCACCGAGGGTCAGCAAAAGCTTGGTCTTGGAATCCAGCCCCTCGGGGTTGAACGTCTTGCCCATGATGCCTTCCATCACGTCCTTCGGCATTGTCGGCCACAGCGCCTCAAATCCTTTCGGCGTAAAGGATTCCAAAGCCGGGTTCAGGGACTTCGCCCAATCCTGGCTCATCTTCATCATGGCATCGAAGGGGTTGTTTGGATCACTCATCGGTATGGCGCATCTATTTCAAGGTTGCGGGCAATCTCGGCTTCCCAGCGTTCGCCGTT
>JABDQU010000378.1 GCA_013042105.1 Boseongicola sp. | reverse complement strand
GTTCAACACAGAAACCACGCCACCAACGATCGCAGTCACCGTCACATCACCACCCTTTGGTGAGCTTCTGCAAATCCTGACCAGCCACTTCATAAGCAGTGGCCCCTATGCCGTGCTTCCAAGCGCCACTGCGCTGCTTTTTCAGTTGGTTGTTCTAATGGTCGGTCTGATCGTCTGTCTCAGACACCGATCAGTTTCTCAGCCTTATGCCTTGTTGACCGCATTGCCTGCCAGATCACGCACCCTCTGGATCATTGCCCGCAGACCATTGGATCTTTGGGCCGACAAATGGTCATTCAAGCCAAGCCGCCCAAGTTCTTCCGCAGCATCCACTTCAAGCACCTCGGAAACCGTCAATCCGTCATAGAGGGCGTGCAAGACGGCGATCAATCCCCGCACGATCATTGCATCGCTTTCACCGCGAAAACTGAACACAGCATTGGCCCCCGTGCCATCGATCTCGGGCAGCAGCCAGACCTGACTGGCGCATCCATCGACCTTGGTCGCCGGAACCCGGAACGCCTCCTCCAAGGGTGGCATCGCCTTGCCCATGTCGATGACATGCCGATAGCGGTCTTCCCAGTCGTCCAGAAACTCGAATGTCTCGGCGATATCTTCAAATGCTTCTGTTGCCATGATGCCCTCGTGCCTTCTCGTCAGGATTTAGGCCGCGAAAGTGGAAAGGTCCAGATGCGCGGACTTTTCTTGTGCGTTGCTTTCCGTTAGCACAAGACATCCGGGCTGCAACGGGACACAGCGCATGACACTTTTGAAACCCTTGGCTTTTCTCTTTGCGACACTTGCACTTGCAAGCTGCGGAGGCGGCGACGATGACGGCGGCAGCGGCGGTCTGTTTGGATGGTTTACGCAAGAAGAACCGGTTGAGATGCTGAATGATGTCAATGTCATCACTGTCGCGGACGACCGGCCCTTGGTCGAAAGCGTTGAAGCCCTCGTCGTCGAACGTTTACCGGGTGGCATCATCCTGCGCGCGACCGGGCTGCCGCCCATGCAGGGCTGGTATGATGCGCAATTGGTGCGCGAAACCCGGACGTCCGCCGGACCGGGCGTTGTGGTTTACTCATTCCGAGCGCGGCCACCACGAACACCTACCCGCGTCTCAACCCAGCAATCGCGCGAGTTGGTGGCAGGCGCTTTTCTGTCGAACCTTGAACTGGCAGGCGTCACAAGCATCCGCGTTCAGGCAGCCGGAAATGTTGGAACCGTGCGCCCCTAAGACCCCGAGACGTCCCGGTTATCAAACCCTTAGAGGTTGCTTCTAAAGCTCAAAAACTTCGACTGATTGTCCATTTGCGCGCAATCCCAGCCGCCCCTCGCACAATAACAAAGCGTCTCGTCCAAACGCCTGATGGCGCCAGCCGCTCAGTGATTTCGCTTCACGACGGCCTGCTGCGATCTCATCAAGGTCTGCTGATGTCGCAATCAGCTTTTGAGCTACACCCAATTGTTCGGACTTGGCCTTCAAAAGAACGCGCAGCAAATCTGCCAAAGCCGGATTCACCTGCATCTTGTCACGCGATCTGTCCGGCTTGGGCTGATCTTCCGCGGGCGTCTGCATCCCGGCCTTCACAGCCTTCAAAATGCCTTCCGCAATCTCTCCCTTGCGGGCTTCGCGCAGCAAAAGTCGCGACCGGCTCAGGTCTTCGTGCGACGCAGGTTTGGTCGATGCCAGTTCCAACAAGGCATCATCCTTGATCACGCGACTGCGCGGAATATTCTTCGTTTGCGCATAATCTTCCCGAAATCTTGCCAGTTCACGGACCACAGCCAGAAACCGTCCCGAGTTCGTGCGCGTCTTCACGCGCTTCCAGGCGTTCTCGGGATCAACCACATAAGTCGCAGGGTCTTCAAGCACACCCAGTTCTTCTTTCACCCAGTCAAGACGCCCGGTCTTGTCCAGTTCCGCCGCAAGGTATTCGTAAATCACCCGCAAATGCGTGACATCCGCCAAGGCATAAGTCTTTTGCGCATCTGTCAAAGGACGTCGCGACCAGTCCGTAAAACGAGAAGACTTGTCCAGCGGCGCATGGGCGATCTTGCGCACAAGCGTCTCATACCCAACCTGCTCCCCAAAGCCTGCAACCATGGCCGCGATCTGGGTATCAAACAGCGGCTTGGGGATCACCCCTCCCTCAATGAAGAAGATCTCAAGGTCCTGGCGCGCGGCGTGAAACACTTTGACCACCGCCTCATTGCGAAAGAGATCGTAAAGCGGATCAAGGGCTATTCCGCTCACCAGCGGATCGACCAACACCGCGTCTTCCTCGGCCTCGCCCGGTATCGCCAACTGCACCAGACAAAGCTTGGAATAATAGGTGCGTTCGCGCAGAAATTCGGTGTCGACGGTTACATAAGGTGCTGTTGCGGCGCGCTTGCAAAAAGTCGCGAGCTCTTCAGTCGTTGTCAGGGTGAGCATATAAGTCGGTGTGTCCTTTGTGCGGGCCGTTCTCAGTTGATAGGGCTTTCAGACGTCGTGGACAAGACAATCGGCGTGCGATCGCCAGCAGCAAAGCGGCGCAGGACGGCAGGATAGAGACGGTGTTCCTCAATCAGGACACGCGACGCCAACGTCTCTGGTGTATCACCTGCAAGAACAGGAACCCGAGCCTGACCAAGGATTGGTCCCCCGTCCAAAACGTCCGTAACCTCGTGCACACTACAACCCGCTTCGCGGTCGCCGGCCTCAATTGCGCGGGCGTGAGTATTCAGACCGGGATACTTCGGCAGCAAGGATGGATGAATATTGAGTATCCGCCCCGCCCAGCGATCCACGAAAACCGGTGTGAGGACTCTCATGAAGCCGGCGAGACAGATGATGTCCGGATTCGCTTTCTCTAGGACAGAATTGAGTTTTGTCTCAAATGCTTCGCGGTCTCTCGGGAAGTCCCGATGATCAACCACGGCGGTTGGAACACCCAGTTCCGCTGCTTTCTTAAGACCGCCAGCATCAGGCCTGTTTGACAGAACCAAAACAGGTCGCGCCGGGTGATCGCCGGTCATATCGCGCACCAGCGTCATCATATTCGAACCGCCGCCCGAGATCAGGACAGCGCAGCGTCTCATGACAGATCGCCGCGATAGGTGACGCCCTCGCCGTCCACAACCCGACCAATGACCGTGACGTCATGACCGTCCTGTGCGAACGCCCATGTCGCAACGTCGACTTTGTCTTCCGGCACGGCAGCCACCATGCCAATCCCGCAATTGAACGTCTTCAAGAGCTCAGGTTTTTCAATGCCGCCCTCTTGCGCCAACCAACGGAATACTGGCGGCAATTCCCACGCCGACAGGTTCACCTCAGCGCCCAATCCATCGGGCATCATGCGTGGCAAATTCTCCGTCAGTCCACCGCCTGTGATGTGAGCGAGACCATGTAGAACGCGTCCTTCCGCAATAGCAGCCACAGCACCCTTCACATAAATGCGGGTCGGACGCAGCAGGTCTTCCCCAATCGTCGTGTCTGAATACGGGCTCTGCGACTCCCAGTTCAAACCGCTGCGCTCAACGACCCGGCGCACGAGCGAATATCCGTTCGAATGCACACCGTCGCTCGCCAGTCCCAAAAGAACATCGCCCTTAGAAACGTCTGAAGGCAACGTGCGACCCCGCTCCATCGCGCCAACGGCAAAGCCAGCAAGGTCAAAATCACCACCAGAATACATGCCCGGCATCTCAGCCGTTTCACCACCGATAAGCGCACATCCCGCCCGGGTGCAGCCCTCAGCGATGCCCTCAATCACTTGTGTGGCATGATCGACGTCCAGCTTTCCGGTCGCAAAGTAGTCGAGAAAAAAAAGAGGTTCGGCCCCCTGACACACAAGATCGTTGACGCACATCGCGACAAGATCAATACCGACGCCGCCAACGATGCCTGTATCAATTGCAATCTTCAGTTTCGTGCCAACACCATCCGTTGCAGCCACAAGAACCGGATCTGTGAACCCTGCCGCTTTGAGGTCAAACAGCGCTCCGAACCCGCCAAGACTAGACATCGTGCCCGACCGCGCCGTGCGTTTGGCAGCCGGTTTAATCCGCTCCACAAGGGTATTTCCGGCGTCGATGTCGACACCCGCCTCCGCATAGGTCAGCCCGTTTTTTGTCATTTGATCTCTTCCCACAACGCTCGAGGTCCGATACCGGATCAGAACGCGGCTGTCCACGGCCCGACCATGCCTTCTTGACCGAGCGGCGACGTCTGGTATTGCGACTGTCGGCGGGCCTGTAGCTCAATTGGTTAGAGCAGAGCGCTCATAACGCTTTGGTTGGGGGTTCGAGTCCCTCCGGGCCTACCACAGCCGCCACAGGCTTTGTCCGCCAACG
>JABDQU010000020.1 GCA_013042105.1 Boseongicola sp. | reverse complement strand
GCGCCCAACAATTTCGACTGCACAGCAGCATCGACGGCGGTCATCCCGCCGCCGATCACCACCACACTGCGCCCAACCGGGAGGGAGGAAAGATCCCCGGCCTGACGCAAATCCGCAATAAATTCAACGGCATCCAATACGTTCTCTCGATCCTCGCCATCCGCGCGCAGCGCATTCACACCGCCCAACCCAACGCCCAGAAAGACCGCATCATACTCCGCCGAAAGTCCTTCCAAAGTCAGCGTCTCCCCCAAGGCTTCGCCGGTCCGCAGGTCGATCCCACCGATTTTCATCAGCCACTCCACCTCGGACTGAGCAAAGTTATCGACCGATTTGTAGCTTGCGATGCCAAATTCGTTCAGACCGCCCGGCTTCGCGCGTCCATCGAAAACCACAACATCATGACCCAGCATCGCCAGTCGATGCGCACACGCCAGCCCCGCCGGCCCCGCACCCACAACCGCAATCCGCTTGCCCGTCGCCTCGCCGCGCGTGAAAGGATGCTCCCCCGAGGCCATCAACCCATCCGTCGCAAAGCGCTGCAACCGCCCGATTTCCACCGGCTTTCCTTCCGCCGCCTCACGAACGCAAGCCTCTTCGCACAGCGTCTCGGTTGGACACACCCGCGCGCACATGCCGCCCAGAATGTTCTGTTCAAAGATCGTTTTGGCTGCTCCATCAGGGTGGCCCGCCTGAATTTGCCTTATAAACAGAGGGATATCGATCGCTGTCGGACAGGCGGTGATACAAGGCGCGTCGTAACAAAAGTAACAACGATCCGCAGCCACCATCGCCTCGTGATCATCAAAGGGGGCGTGCAAGTCCTGAAAGTTCTCGGCCAAAGCCTCAGCCGAAAGCCGTCCCGCCTGAACGCCTGACGTGCGCGGTGTGGTCGTCATCGCAATCTCCCTTGCGTCATCTCTCTCAATCAGACTGCCACAGATCAATTTTTTATCAACTGGTAAATTTTCAGCAGTTTGAAAACTCTGCGAGACTACCGCTTTCCCTTAGGAAAACCCTTGCCTATAAAGAAACAATCAGAACGCCGGATCAAATCCGGGAAGCGCAGAGGACGAGAATGACTAATAAATCCCACGACGACGACGTCGCTTTCATCAAATCATTGGCCGAACTTCTGCGTAAGAATGATCTGAGCGAATTGCAGGTCAAACGCGATTACGAAAATGATGGCAGCCTGAACGTCCGCGTCAGCCGCGTATCATCCGTTGCTCCGACGACCGTTCAAGTCGCGGCGCCAGCGCCCGCACCCGCCGCAGCGCCAGCAGCCCCCGCCGCTCCGGCAGCGCCCGCAGCAGCGGATGCACCGGAAGATCCGGCCGCGCATCCCGGCGCCGTATCGTCCCCCATGGTCGGCACCGCCTACCTGTCACCCGAACCCGGCGTCGATGCTTTCGTCAAGGTCGGCGACAAGGTGTCCGAGGGTCAGACCCTCTGCATCGTCGAAGCGATGAAGACGATGAACCAAATCCCCGCCCCCAAAGGCGGAACCGTAAAACGCATCTTGGTTGAAGACGGCGCGCCTGTTGAGTTCGGCGCACCTTTGATGATCGTCGAATAAAGGGACCGCCAATGTTCGACAAAATCCTGATCGCCAACCGGGGCGAAATCGCGCTTCGTGTGATCCGCGCCTGTCGCGAGATGGGCATCAAGTCCGTCGCCGTGCACTCCACCGCCGACGCCGATGCAATGCATGTGCGCATGGCCGACGAAAGCGTCTGCATCGGACCACCTCCTGGTAACCTCAGCTATCTCTCCATGCCCGCGATCATCTCGGCATGCGAAATCACCGGCGCGCAGGCGATCCACCCAGGCTACGGATTCCTCAGTGAAAATGCCGCCTTCGTGCAGATCGTCGAGGATCACGAGATCACCTTCATCGGCCCCTCCGCCGAACACATTCGCATCATGGGCGACAAGATCACCGCCAAAGAAACGGCGGCGGCTCTCGGTATTCCTGTCGTGCCCGGTTCGGACGGCGGTGTCGCTACCGTCGAAGAAGCCCGGCAGGTCGGCAAGGACATCGGCTATCCGGTCATCGTCAAAGCCACTGCGGGTGGCGGTGGTCGTGGCATGAAGCTGGCGAAATCCGCCGCCGAGATTGACACCGCCTTCAGCACCGCACGCTCGGAAGCAAAGTCCGCCTTCGGCAACGAAGAAGTCTACATCGAGAAATATCTGGGCAAACCGCGCCACATTGAAATTCAGGTCTTTGGCGATGGCAAAGGCAACGCCGTGCACCTGGGCGAACGCGATTGCTCACTTCAGCGCCGCCACCAGAAAGTCTTCGAAGAAGCCCCCGGCCCCTCAATCACACCCGAGGAACGCGCACGAATCGGCGAGATTTGCGCCAAGGCGGTGGCAGGCATCAACTACATCGGCGCGGGAACGGTCGAGTTCCTCTATGAAGACGGAGAGTTCTATTTCATCGAAATGAACACCCGCCTTCAGGTCGAACACCCCGTCACCGAGGCCGTATTCGGCGTCGATCTGGTGCGCGAACAAATCCGCGTCGCCGCCGGCCTTCCGATGGAATTCAAACAGGAAGACCTTGAGGTTCAGGGCCACTCGATTGAGATCCGCCTCAATGCTGAAAAGCTTCCGAATTTCTCGCCGTCACCGGGAAAAATCTCACAATATCATGCTCCTGGCGGCCTTGGCGTGCGAATGGATTCTGCCCTCTACGACGGCTATTCCATCCCGCCCTACTACGACAGCCTAATCGGTAAGCTGATTGTCTACGGCCGCGACCGACCCGAAGCCTTGGCCCGCTTGTCGCGCGCCCTTTCGGAATTGATCATCGACGGGATCGACACAACCATCCCGCTTTTCGATGCGCTTTTGCAGGAAGAGGCCGTGCAAACCGGCAACTACAACATTCATTGGCTGGAAAAATGGCTGGACGACGTGCTTGACTGACCCCCGTGGTCTGACCCGTCCAACTACCCTATATTCATTGGCATGCACCACATGACAATGACCCCATGAGTGACCGCCAACTGACGCCTGAGCTGCTTTTGTCAGCCTATGCTTCGGGTATTTTCCCGATGGCGGAAGGCCGTGACTCGCGCGAAGTCTTCTGGGTCGACCCCCGCAGTCGCGGTGTTCTGCCGCTAGATGGATTTCACCTGTCGCGCTCCCTGTCGAAACGCCTGCGCAAGGGCGACTATCGGATCGCGCTCAGCACCGACCTTGACGCCGTGCTGGATGGATGCGCCGACCGAGACGAAACATGGATCAACGGCACAATCCGCGACCTGACCCGCGCGCTGTTTGACGCCGGGCGCGCGCATACTCTGGAAGTCTGGCGTGACGGGCGCATCATCGGCGGCGTTTACGGCATCACTCTTGGGGGCGCATTCTTCGGCGAAAGCATGTTTTCCCGCGAAACTGATGCGTCGAAAATCGCGCTGGCATGGCTGGTCGATCACCTCAATCGAACCGGTTTCACGCTGTTTGACACGCAGTTCATCACCCCACACCTCGCCAGCCTCGGCGCCATCGAAATCCCGCGCGCAACCTATCGCGCACGCCTTGCCGAAGCCCTTTTGCAGACCGCCTCAATCAAGAAATTCGCCTTGGAAACCGACCCTCAGGCCGTCGTGCAGCGGATCACCCACACGTCATAACGCGCGTGGTCCAAAGCGTTCAGCGCAGGGGACGATGCCACCATCCACCCCTCAAACACCCGTGACGTGCGCAAGGGATCCTCGATCTCAAGCCAGGCATAAGCCTCACCCGTCGGGTTATCTTCGGGATAACGACACTCGCCCAGTGTCACTTCAATCCGACCCAAAGAAGCCGTTTCGCCAATGGACAACTCCAGATCGATAACCTCGCCCGAGACCTTGTCCAGCCCGCGCAAAGACGCCCCAGGCGCCTGAATAGCACGCACCGAATTTGCTGCGACATCGGGTTCGGTCAGGATGGTTGTCGAGCCATCAATCGGTGAAGTAATCACCGTATCCTGCGCCACGGCCATCGGCGCAAAGCCGACAAACGCCAACAGTATCAATGGCTTCATTCGTCGCTACCCGACACGAACCGCAAGAGAAGCTGCACAATGCTGACCGAGCTTTGCGTGTCCTCAATCTCCGAGCCCGGCTCAAGATTGAACGGCGATCCGCCGGGCAGCAACTCCACAAAGCTCCCTCCCAACAGGCCCTCAGACGAGATAATCACCGCCGTATCTTCCGGCAACGCCACCACGTCATCCACAGACAAAGAGGCATCCGCGCGAAACGTCGTCGGATCCAGTTCCAACTCGGTCACCGACCCAACTTTTACACCTGCCAACCGCACGTCCGTGCCAACCTGCACGCCTTCCGCCGACCGGAATGAAGCCGTGTAAGTCGCGCCGTTCCCGCCATCACCGAAACCGCCAAACTGGGATGCATAGAACAAAAAGCCCGCAGCCACGGCCAGAACCGCGCCCCCTGCGACGACTTCTCCAACACTCTCGGACATTGCGCTTACTCCGGCGTCCAGGCCTCATAGTCCTTGCGCGAGACCGGATCAGGCCGACGGATCGACCCCGCGGGCGCATAGGCGGCAGGCGTGCCTGTCAGGTTTTCAAGATGCGGCTTTTCCCAGTCTTTACGGGGCAGTGGCGCCGTTGTCGGCGGCTCATCCCAAGTGTGATGCAGCCACCCGTGCCAACTTGGATCAATGCGGCTGGCTTCGGACTCACCATTGTAAATCACCCAGCGCTTCACACCGTCCTTGGTCTGATAAAAGATATTGCCCTGATTATCCTCGCCCACCTTTTCACCCTTGCGCCAGGTAAAAAGCTGCGTGCCAAACGACTGGCCATTCCACCAGGTGACCGCACGAAGAAGGTTGTTCACAATTCCCATCTTGGACCTTTCATGACCCTTTGAAGAAGGTATGCCGCAAGGGCGCGCCAAGGTCTAGAGGCTGCGACGTGCATCTTTCGCACACACTCGGGCGCGGATCCAAATCCAACGCATTTTGAGAAATCTCACCTGTGTGCCATTCTATTCGACACAATTGCCGGAATGGGGATGATCATGCTGCGTTTTGACGAAGAGACACGCAACCTTCTCGATATGGCCTATCTCGGCTCGGACTTCGTGAAGCGGCGCGGTGCATCCTTTGATCGCCTCCAAGTTCGACCATCCGAACGCATTCTGGAGATTGGCTGCGGCAACGGACTGATGACCGAGGAACTGGCACGTGCCGTCGGTGAGAGTGGTCAAGTCGTCGGAATAGACCTAAGCGGCGAGATGCTGGCATCAGCAATTGATCGCTGTGCCCCCTTCCCGCAAGCAGAATTCAAAGAATGCGGAGCGGACGCCACGGGGTTTGCGGATGCTTCTTTCGACAAAGCCGTGTCCGTGCAAGTCTTTGAATACATTCCCGATATTGAGTCGGCTGTCCGCGAATCCCACCGGGTCTTAAGGCCCGGAGGAAAACTCGTCATCGGCGACATGCACTTTGACACATGGGCTTGGCATAGCGATCATCCCGAGCGAATGGCGCGGATGATGGCCTCGTGGGACCACCATATGGCGCACCGAAACACCGCCACGATCCTCTCACCGATCCTTCGGTCCCAAGGCTTTGAAGTAGAGGAGGTTCACCCACATCCGATGGTGGACGTCGATTTAAAGCCAGACGGCATGGCAGCGATACTGATTTTGCTCATGAAAGCCTATGCCATTGAAAACGGTCATGTTCCAGAGGCCGAGGTTCTGGCCTGGGAAGCAGAACAACGCTCCCTTGCAAGGGAGCGTAAGTTCTTTCATTCAATGACACATTTTGT
>JABDQU010000370.1 GCA_013042105.1 Boseongicola sp. | reverse complement strand
GTGTGGGACTTGTGGTGGCGATTGACGGCAAGCGGTCGCGCAAGGTGGTTCAGAACGGCATCGATGCGTTGAAGGCGGTCTGGCACCGCGGCGCCGTCGACGCCGATGGCAAGACCGGCGACGGTGCGGGCATTCACGTCCAGATCCCTTATGCGTTCTTCGGCGACATGATCGAACGCACCGGCCACAAGGCGCGCGACGGCGAGATGCTGGCCGTCGGTCAGGTATTCCTGCCTCGCACGAACTTCGGCGCGCAGGAAACTTGCCGGACGATCATTGAGACCGAAATTCTACGCATGGGTTATTACATCTATGGCTGGCGCCATGTGCCGGTGAAGATCGATGTGCTGGGCGAGAAAGCCAACGCAACGCGTCCCGAGATCGAGCAGATCCTGATTTCGAATTCAAAGGGTGTGGATGAGGACACGTTTGAGCGCGAGCTTTATGTGATCCGTCGCCGGGTTGAGAAAGCGGCTGCTGCAGCGCAGGTGCCGACGTTGTATCTGGCGTCTTTGTCGTGCCGTTCGATCATCTACAAGGGCATGATGCTGGCGCAGGATGTGGCCGAGTTTTACCCGGACTTGCAGGATGAGCGGTTTGAAAGCGCCTTTGCGATTTATCACCAGCGCTATTCGACGAATACGTTCCCGCAGTGGTGGTTGGCGCAGCCGTTCCGCATGCTGGCGCATAACGGCGAGATCAACACGCTGAAGGGCAACGTGAACTGGATGAAGTCTCACGAGATCCGCATGGCATCGAGCGCCTTTGGCGATATGGCCGAGGACATCAAGCCGATCATTCCGCAAGGGTCGAGCGACTCGGCGGCTTTGGATTCGGTGTTTGAGGTTCTGGTGCGCGCGGGGCGGAATGCGCCGATGGCGAAGACGATGCTGGTGCCGGAAAGCTGGTCGAAGCAGGCGGTGGAATTGCCGCAGTCGTGGATCGACATGTATTCCTACTGCAACGCGGTGATGGAGCCGTGGGACGGGCCTGCCGCTTTGGCGATGACCGATGGGCGTTGGGTGTGTGCCGGTTTGGACCGAAACGGGTTGCGCCCGATGCGGTATACGGTGACGGGTGACGGTCTGCTGATTGCCGGTTCCGAAACCGGGATGGTGCCGACAAATGAAGGCACAGTCGTTGAGAAGGGCGCGCTTGGGCCCGGACAGATGATTGCGGTCGATATGGCGACGGGCAAGCTGTTCCACGACACCGAGATGAAGAACGTTCTGGCCGAGGCCGCGCCGTTCAGCGAGTGGATTTCCAAAGTTGCCGAGATGGACGAGGTTCTGGCCAGCGTCACCGAGCAGCCGGTGTTTACGGGCAATGAATTGCGGCGACGTCAGGTTGCCGCCGGTTACTCTATTGAGGAGCTGGAGCAAATTCTTGCGCCGATGGCCGAGGATGGGAAAGAGACGCTGGCGTCGATGGGCGATGACACGCCGTCTGCTGTTTTGTCGAAGATGTATCGGCCTTTGAGTCATTACTTCCGGCAGAACTTTTCTCAGGTGACGAACCCGCCGATTGATAGTCTGCGCGAGTTCCGGGTGATGAGCCTGAAAACGCGGTTCGGGAACCTGAAGAACGTGTTGGATCAGGACAGTAGTCAGACCGAAATCATCGTGCTGGACAGCCCGTTCCTTGGGAATGCGCAGTTTGACCGTCTGAAAGAGACGTTTGACGATGCGATGGTCGAGATCGACTGCACCTTCCCTGCCGGTGGCGCGCAAGGTGCGCTTCAGGCGGCTTTGGAGCGTATTCGCGCCGAGGCCGAGGACGCCGTGCGCTCGGGGGCCGGGCATCTGGTGCTGACGGATCAAACCTCGGGCGACGGGAAAGTTGCGACGCCGATGATCCTTGCGACCAGCGCTGTGCATTCATGGCTGACGCGCAAGGGCCTTCGCACCTTCTGTTCGCTGAACGTGCGGTCTGCTGAGTGTATTGATCCGCATTACTTTGCCGTGCTGATCGGCTGTGGTGCAACCACGGTGAACGCGTATCTCGCCGAAGACAGCATCGCCGACCGGATTGAGCGTGGACTGATTGACGGCACATTGACCGAGGCTGTGGCGCGGTATCGCGCGGCGATTGATGCGGGTCTTTTGAAGATCATGTCGAAGATGGGCATTTCGGTCGTCTCGTCCTATCGCGGCGGGCTGAACTTTGAGGCCGTTGGCTTGAGCCGTGCGTTGGTCGCTGAATTCTTCCCCGGCATGCATTCGCGGATTTCGGGCATTGGAATCGGCGGACTGCAAAAGGCCGCGGAAGAGGTCCACGCCAAGGGCTTCACCGGGGACACGATCCTGCCGATTGGCGGTTTCTACAAAGCGCGCCGTTCGGGTGAGACGCACGCTTGGGAAGCGACGTCGATGCATCTTTTGCAGGCGGCCTGTGCAAAGGCGTCTTACGCTATGTGGCAGCAGTATTCGGCCAAGATGAAGTCGAACCCGCCTATCCATCTGCGCGACTTGCTGGACATCAAGCCGATGGCCAAGCCTGTCCCGATTGAAGAAGTCGAAAGCATCACGTCAATCCGCAAACGGTTCGTGACACCGGGCATGTCGCTGGGCGCTTTGAGCCCTGAGGCACACAAGACCCTGAATGTTGCGATGAACCGCATCGGTGCCAAGTCCGACAGTGGCGAAGGTGGCGAAGATCCGGCACACTTCGTGCCAGAGCCGAACGGCGACAACCCGTCTGCGAAGATCAAACAGGTGGCGTCGGGTCGCTTTGGCGTAACAGCCGAATATCTGAACCAGTGCGAAGAACTTGAGATCAAGGTCGCGCAAGGCGCCAAGCCCGGCGAGGGTGGTCAGCTTCCGGGGATGAAGGTCACCGAGTTGATCGCGCGCTTGCGCCATTCGACGCCCGGCGTGACGCTCATTTCGCCACCGCCGCACCACGACATCTATTCGATCGAGGATCTGGCGCAGCTGATCTACGATCTGAAGCAGATCAACCCACGTGCGAAGGTGACTGTGAAGCTGGTTGCCGCATCCGGCGTTGGCACGATTGCCGCTGGTGTCGCAAAGGCGAAGGCCGATGTGATCCTGATTTCGGGCCACAATGGCGGCACGGGCGCTTCGCCTGCGACCTCGATCAAATACGCAGGTCTGCCATGGGAAATGGGTTTGACCGAAGCGCATCAGGTTTTGTCGATGAACAACCTTCGGGGCCGCGTGACGTTGCGCACCGACGGTGGTCTGCGCACAGGGCGTGATATCGTCATGGCTGCGATGATGGGGGCCGAGGAATACGGCATCGGCACCGCCGCGCTGATCGCGATGGGCTGTATCATGGTGCGTCAGTGCCAGTCGAACACCTGCCCTGTCGGCGTCTGCACGCAGGACGAGGAGCTTCGCAAGAAGTTCACCGGCGACGCGGACAAGGTGGTGAACCTCATCACCTTCTACGCACAGGAAGTTCGTGAGATTCTGGCGTCGATTGGCGCACGGTCTTTGGCTGAAGTCGTTGGTCGCGCGGATCTCTTGTCTCAGGTGAGCCGGGGTGCGGCGCATCTTGATGATCTTGATTTGAACCCGCTTCTGATCACCGTCGATGGCGTGGAACAGGTGGACTTCGGCAAGCCGAAAGAGCGTAACGCCGTGGACGACACGCTGGATGCCGAGATCCTGCGCGATGCGGCGCGTTTCCTTGATGACGGCGAGAAAATGCAGCTTGGGTATTCTGTGCGCAACACGCACCGGACCATCGGCACGCGCACGTCCAGCCATATTGTGAAACGGTTCGGGATGCGCAATTCGCTGCAACCCGACCACCTGTCGATCCGTCTGGCGGGCTCGGCCGGGCAATCGCTTGGGGCTTTTGCCGCTCCGGGGCTTCGGATTGAGGTATCGGGTGACGCGAACGACTATGTCGGCAAGGGGCTGTCGGGTGGCACACTGGTTGTGCGACCTCCGAAAATCTCGCCGCTTGTCGCTTCGGACAATGTCATTATCGGCAACACGGTGCTTTACGGAGCAACGGATGGCTATCTCTTTGCCGCCGGACGCGCGGGCGAACGGTTCGCGGTTCGCAACTCGGGCGCGAAGGTTGTGGTCGAAGGCGTTGGGTCGAACGGGTGTGAATACATGACCGGCGGTGTGGCGGTCATTCTGGGCAGCATTGGCCCGAACTTCGGCGCAGGCATGACGGGCGGCATGGCGTATCTTTACGATCCGGAAGGCGAAGCCCCTGCGATGATGAATATGGAAACGCTGGTCGCCGTTCCGGTGAACGAAGGTGTCTACATGGACGAGTTGAAGGGTTTGATTGAGCGGCACCAGATGGAAAGCGGCAGCGCACGCGCCGCCGAAATCCTGCAGCACTGGGACGAAGAAAAGCTGAAGTTCCATCAGATTTGCCCGAAAGAGATGCTGAACAAGTTGGACGTCCCGATCAAGGGTCTCGATCTGGCGGTTCCGGCGGAATAAACGCCACTGCAACTGACAAAATGCGCGGGTCCTTTGGGTCCGCGCATTTTGATTCTAATTATGCGCTGTTTGGGGTAGGCCAGTCTCAAGATGACCCCCCAACGCGTTATATTTGCCCATCTGGCAGGGCACCAAAGTTCGGGTGCCAAGATTATGCGCTGCGATCAATTGGCGGCGATGGCGGCTGCGCATCTGGACGCACGGCGCTGGAGATTTGAGGTCATGGCCATGCCCCGCGAAGGACAACTTCGCAAGCAGCGGTTGATGACGGATCAAGTGCGCGGGGCGGTGGTGATTTTCCTCAAACGCGCTTGGAAGGTGCTTGATCCACAACA
>JABDQU010000019.1 GCA_013042105.1 Boseongicola sp. | reverse complement strand
CGAAGGCGGCAAACGCGTGGCTTACGGCGCGCGAGCAATCACCGAAGGCGGCTATCAGTCGATGCCCGAAGCAGCGTTTCCGGGTGGGGCTTTGCTTGGCTGTTCCGTCGGCCTCGTCAACGTGCCGCGCATCAAAGGCAACCACAATGCGATGTTGTCCGGCAAAGCGGCAGCCGAACACGCCTGGGCGGCGATCCAGGAAGGTCGCTCCGGCGACACGCTTGAAGATTACAGCGCCGAACTGAAGACCGGTCCGGTCGGGCAAGACCTGAAAAAAGTGCGCAATGTCAAACCTTTGTGGTCCAAGCACGGCCTGATGGCGTCGTTGACGCTGGGTGGCTTCGACATGTGGACGAACACGCTTGGGTTCTCGCTTCTCGGCACGGTGGGTCACGGCAAAAACGATGCCCAAAGCACCGGACTGGCCGCCGATTTTGAGCCCATCGACTATCCGAAACCGGATGGCAAACTCAGCTTCGACCGCCTCACAAACGTCAGCTTTTCCATGACAAACCACGAGGAAAGCCAGCCCGCACACCTGAAATTGAAGGACGCCAGCGTGCCTGTCTCGGTCAACCTGCCGAAATACGCCGAACCCGCGCAGCGGTATTGCCCGGCGGGGGTTTACGAAGTTGTCGACGAGCAATTCGTCATCAACTTCCAGAACTGCGTCCACTGTAAGACCTGCGATATCAAAGACCCAAGCGAGAACATCGTCTGGACCACACCGCAGGGCGGAGACGGGCCGAATTATCCCAATATGTAACACCTGCGTCATGAAGGGCGGTCAATGTGCCGCCCCTCATTGCCTCCGCCCTGCGCGAAGACTACCTTTTTGCTCAACCGAGATAAAAAGGATGGCCGCATGCCATTGATCCGCTCTTTGACGCTGGCTGCCGCACTGGCCGCCGCAACCCCTGCATGGACCGAGCCTGCATCGGGCAGCTATCTTGCCGCGCGCTCTGCCATGATGGCAAACGACTATGCCGAGGCGGCGCAGCAATATACCCGCGCTCTGATACGTGACAGCCGCAATCCGGTTCTGCTGGAAAGTGCTCTGACTGCCTATATCGGCCTTGGCGATCTTGAACGCGCCGCTCCGCTGGCCCGCCGCCTGACCGAGGTCGGCACGCAAAGCCAGCTTGCAGCTCTTGCGCTTGCCGGGGACGCTGCCGTGCGCGGCAACTGGGACGCCCTGCTTGCCGAGCTGGATGCGGGCATGACCGTTGGTCCGCTCTTTGACAGCCTGCTGAAAGCATGGGCCGAACTGGGCGCAGGCCGGATGAGCGAAGCGCTCGCCGGGTTTGACGCGGTCTCGGGCAATCAAGGGGTGGAAGCCTTTGGTCTTTATCACAAGGCGCTGGCGCTTGGGTCGGTTGGCGATTTCGAAGGTGCCGCGGCGATATTCGCAGGCGAAAGCGGCACCACGATCCGCCTGACATCGCGCGGTGTCATCGCCTATGCCGAGGTCCTCAGCCAACTTGAACAACCCGAGGTCGCCATCGACCTTCTGGAAGCCACCTTTGGCACAAGCCTGAACCCGCGACTTGCCGCGATGAAAGAGGTGCTGGAAGCGGGCGGCACCCTGCCATTTGACACGGTGCGCACGCCAGCGGATGGGGTGGCCGAGATTTACCACTCTATCGGTGGGGCATTGCTGGGTGAAGCGCAGGACGCCTACACGCTGCTTTATACGCGCATGGCACTGGCGGTCCGCCCCGACCACATCGACGCCCTGCTGGCAACGGCTGAACTTCTGGAAAGCCTCGATCAATACGACCTTGCCACGCAGGTCTACGATACAGTGCCCGAGACCTCGCCCGTCTATCACGCCGCCGAACTTGGCCGCGCCGCCGCCCTGCGCCGTTCGGACCGCACGGACGAGGCGATTGAGGTGCTTGTGCAGCTGACCGAAACCCACGGCGCGTTGCCATCGGTTCAGATCGCACTGGCCGATGCTTATCGTCAGGACGAGAATTTCGAAGCCTCGATTGCCCCCTACAATCGCGCGCTGGAATTGATCGGCACGCCGCAGGAACAACACTGGCTGGTCTACTTTGCCCGCGGCATTTCGCACGAACGTCTCGACCGCTGGACAGAGGCCGAAGCCGATTTCCGCGCCGCGCTGGACTTGCGCCCGGATCAACCACAAGTGCTGAACTATCTCGGCTATTCCTTCCTTGAGATGAACGAAAACCTCGACGAAGCGCTTGATCTGATCGAACGCGCCGTCGATCAGCGCCCCGATTCCGGGTATATCGTGGACAGTCTTGGCTGGGGCCTTTACCGCGTTGGGCGCTATGCCGAAGCCGTCGGCCACATGGAGCGCGCGGTGGAACTGCTGCCCGTCGATCCGATCGTCAACGACCACCTTGGGGACGTCTACTGGGCCGTGGGCCGCGCACGCGAAGCCGAATTTCAGTGGCACCGCGCCTTGTCGTTCATCACCGACGACACCGACCCCAATGACGTCGACCCCGACCGCATCCGCCGCAAACTTGAGGTCGGTCTGGACGTTGTGCTGGAAGAAGAAGGCGCACCACCTCTGACGGTTGCAAGCGAAGATGGTTAAGGTCTTTGCGCCCGCAAAGATCAACCTGACGCTTCACATCACAGGCCAGCGTGACGACGGCTACCACCTTCTGGACAGCCTTGTGACCTTCGCGACCGTCGGGGACGCCCTTTGGCTTGTCGAGGCCGGGATCAATTCGCTCACCGTGGAAGGCCCCGAGGCCGCAGGCGTGCCAGCCGACATGGACAATCTTGCCATGAAGGCCACGCAGTTTGCGGGCGCGGGTCGGAAGGCAGCGATCACCCTGACGAAACACCTGCCAGCGTCCTCCGGGATCGGCGGCGGCTCGGCCGACGCCGCGGCCGCATGGCGCGGGATGCTTACCCTTGGTCCCGAGGGCGAAACGCAGGCCGACACGCAATTCGCCATGCCCGAGATCCTCTACGAAACCCAGGCCCGCGCCTTGGTTGCGCTGGGGGCGGATGTGCCGATGTGCGTTATCAGCCGTCCACTGCGCGCCCGCGGGATCGGGGAAAAGATCACGCTGGTGGACCTGCCGCAGGTGGCCTGCGTCCTCGTCAATCCGCGCGTGCCCGTCTCAACGCCGCCCGTGTTCAAGGCGTTGCAAACAAAAGATAACCCGCCGATGCCCAAGGACCTGCCGACCTTTGCGGACGCCAGCGCATTGATCGACTGGCTCGCAGGACAGCGAAACGATTTGCAAGATCCCGCCCTGTCGATTGCACCGGTGATCGGCGAGGTGCTGGAGCGCCTCGCAGAGTGTCCGGGCGCAGGCCTTGCGCGCATGTCGGGCTCGGGCGCGACCTGTTTCGCGCTTTTTGCCGAGATCGACGACGCCAAAGCCGCCGCACA